>CBRGMJ010000419.1:0-2333 GCA_967797525.1 uncultured bacterium
GCACGATCAGATCCGCACCGCGGCCATGCTGCATGATGTCGGGAAGATCGGCGTGCCTGACAGCGTGCTCTTGAAACCAGGCGGGCTCTCGCCCCACGAGATGGAGATCATGAAGAGCCACTCGCTGATCGGCGCGCGGCTTCTGCGGACCGCCGGGTTTACCAGCGAGGTCGTGACGTTTGTCCGCCATCTGCACGAGCGGTACGACGGGTCGGGGTATCCGGCCGCGCTCAAGGGTGACGACATCCCGCTCGGCTCGCGCATCCTCGCCGTGGCCGATACGTATGAGGCGATGACGTCGGACCGTATCTACCGCTCCGCGCTGACACTCGAGGAGGCCTTGTTCGAGCTCCGGCGGTTCAGCGGCACGCAGTTCGACCCGACGATCGTCGAAACATTTGCCAGGGTTGAGGCGTCGCTCCACGTGGGGCCGCCGGCGGGCGAGGCGCCCTCGGCGGCCAGCGTCGATGACGTGTTCTCGGTGGTGATGGGAGGCGCGGTCGACCGGTTCCGCGAGTTTGCCGGTAGCCAGGTCACCGATGGTCTGCTGGCCGGGGCCGCGGCCGAGTGCGCGCGAAGACATTGGGCGTTGCGCGCCGTGGATGGCCGGTACGACATCCAAACTCCTGAGCGTCAGTCTGCGCTCGAAGCCAGGCGTCACATCCTGACCTGGTTGTTCGCGCGGATCGAACAACTGGGCGGCCGCAGGATCGCATTGCACCTCCTGGCCGAGGTCATCGAGAACCTGACCCCGGCGGCGCAGGAGACCTATCGGCTGTTGCTGGCTCCGGGGGATGCGGCGGGTAAACCCAAAGCGACGGCGAACGACTAGCGAAATCGACGGGGCACTAGACCACAACCGGCGGGCGATAGGTGCTGAACACGCCGCGCAAGATGTCGCACATCTCACCGATCGTCGCGTACGCCTGCACCGCCTCGAGGATCAAGGGCACGAGGTTGTCCGTCCCCCCGGCCGCGGCGGCCAACCGGCCCAGCGCTCGCTCGACCGCGCGGCCGTCGCGTTCGGCGCGCACGCGGGACAACCGCGCCTTCTGTCGCGCCAGCACACCCGGATCGATGCGCATCGTCTCGAACCGCACGGCTGCGCCACTCTGAAACCGATTCACCCCGACAACGATCATATCGCCCCGGTCGGTGGCCTGCGCCTCGCGAAACGCGCTCTCCGCGATCTCGCGCTGCACCAAACCACCCTCGATGGCGCGCAGCGTACCACCGGTCGCCTCGAGTTCCTCGATACGCCGGCGCGCGCGCCCTTCAATTTCGTCGGTCAAGTATTCGACATAGTAGGATCCCGCAAGCGGATCCGCCGTGGCCGCCACGCCACTCTCGTACGCGATGATCTGTTGCGTGCGCAGGGCCAGCAGGGCCGCGTCCTCGGTCGGCAGGGCCAGTGCTTCGTCGCGCGAGTTCGTGTGCAGCGACTGCGTCCCGCCCAACACCGCCGCCAGGGCCTGTAGGGTCACCCGCACGACGTTGTTGTTGGGCTGCTGCGCAGTGAGGGCCGCGCCGGCCGTCTGTGTGTGGAACCGCAGCATCGTCGAGCGGGGATTCTTGGGGGCGAAGCGCTCGCGGACCAAACGCGCCCAGAGCCGCCGCGCGGCGCGGAATTTTGCCACCTCTTCCAACACCTGCATCTGCGCCGCGAAGAAAAATGACAGTGACGGCGCCACCTGATCGACGTCCAACCCAGCGTCCGCGGCCGCCCGAAGATACGTGAGGCCGTTGGCCAGCGTGAAGGCGACCTCCTGGACCGCCGTCGCGCCGGCCTCTCGAATATGGTAGCCGCTGATGCTGATCGGATTCCATCGTGGCAGATGTTGCGCGCTGTAGGCAAACATGTCCGTGACCAGCCGGAGCGATGGTGTGGGAGGGTAAATGTATGTCCCGCGGGCGATGTACTCTTTGAGGATGTCATTTTGCGTCGTGCCATCGATCCGCTCCAGCGGCACACCTTGTTTCTGCGCCACGGCCACGTACATCGCCAGCAGGATGGCCGCCGTGGCGTTGATGGTCATTGAAGTGGATACGCGGTCAAGTGGGATCCCGTCGAACAGGATCTCCATGTCCGCCAGCGAGTCGATCGCGACACCGACCTTGCCGACCTCGGGTTCCGCGAGCGGATGGTCGGAGTCGTAGCCCATCTGGGTGGGGAGGTCGAAGGCGACGGACAGCCCCGTCTGACCCTGTTCGAGGAGATAGCGATAGCGCCGGTTGGAGTCCTCGGCCATCGCATAGCCGGCATACTGCCGCATGGTCCAGAGGCGCCCACGGTACATCGTGGGATAGATGCCACGGGTGAATGGGAATTCCCC
>CBRGMJ010000420.1:0-2332 GCA_967797525.1 uncultured bacterium
TGGTCAAGGACGAAGCGGCGATCGGCATCGGCGCGGGGCAGATGAGCCGCGTCGACTCGTCGTTTCTCGCGGTCCACAAGGCGCGGCAGCAGGGACACGATCCCCGGGGCGCCGTGCTCGCGAGCGACGCGTTCTTCCCGTTCCGGGACGGCGTGGACGAAGCCGCCGCGGCGGGCGTCGCGGCGATCATCCAGCCGGGCGGGTCGGTGAAGGATGCGGAAGTCATCGCGGCCGCGGACGAGCACGACCTTGCCATGATCCTGACGGGCATGCGGCAGTTCCGTCATTAGATTTCGCCGCCACATGACCGCAACTGTGCCGGCCCGCGCACTCACCGCGCCGTTACCCGCCGTCCGCCCGCCGTACGGCACAGCGGCCTTGGTCTCACTCGGGGCGCTGATCCTGTACGTCCTGACCCTCGCCCCGACCACGGAGTTCTGGGACGCGTCGGAGTACATCACCGCCGCGCACGCCCTCGGCATTCCGCACCCGCCGGCGAATCCGTTCTTCGTGATCGTCGCCCACGTGTGGGGCCTGTTGCCGCTCGGCGCCGACTACGCGCGCCGCATCAATCTGCTTGCGGCGGTCACCAGCGCCGCCACGGCGGGCCTCTGGTTTCTGATCGGCGAGCGGTGGCTGCGCACGATCGTCGTGCCCGCGGGCTGGCGGAAGGTTGGCGCGGCGGCAGGCGCGCTCGTGGGCGCGACCATGTTCACGGTGTGGAACCAATCGGTCGCGAACGAGAAAGTCTACACGTTGAGCGTCCTGTCGATCGCGCTCGTCCTGTGGCTGACACTGCGGTGGGCCGATCAGCCCGCTGAGACGCGCAGCGACAAACTGCTGCTCGTCGGCTTCTACCTGGTCGCCCTCAGCGCCACGAACCACCTCATGGGCTTTCTGGTCCTCCCGGCCATGCTCGTGTACGTCCTGATGACGGAACCGGAGGCGCTGCTGCGGCCGCGGCTGCTCGTGGCCGTGGCGGTGGTCGCGGGTCTGGGGCTGAGCGTGAACCTGTTCATTCCCGTCCGCGCGGTGCTCGATCCCTACCTCAACCAGGGCGACGCGTGGACCTGGGCCAACCTGCGCGCCGTCTTGATGCGTGAACAGTTCGCCAAGCCGTCGATCTTCGACAACCCGATGTATCCCCCGGGGGCCGACAACCCCGGCCGCTCCGTGGTCCTGATCGGGCAGCAGTTTCTGAACTACTGGCAGTACTTCACGTGGCAGTTCGGCCGTGATGCAAAAGACGGGATCCAGTTCCTGCTCGCGATTATTTTTCTTCTTGTCGGCGGGGTCGGCGCCTGGCGCCATTGGAAGTCGGACCGCCGTTCCGCGCTCGCGATGGGCGCGCTGATGTTCACGCTGATCATCGCGCTGGTCTTTTATCTCAACTTCAAGTGGGGCTACTCGCAGCCCTACTCCGGGGGGGGGCTCGAGCACGAAGTGCGCGAGCGCGACTACTTCTTCATCGCGTCATTCGCCGCGTGGGGCGTCTGGGTGGGTATCGGACTCGCCGCGATGTCGGAGGCACTGGCCGCGCGACTGCCGCAGCACATCCCGGGTAGAGTGGTGGCCGCACTGGTCTTCGTGATCGCACTGGTTCCGCTGTTCGGCAACCGGCTCTCGGCGCCGCGCAATGGCGAGACGGTCGCGCGGGATTACGCGCGCGACGTGCTCGCCTCGGTCGATCCCTACGCGCTGGTCATCACCACCGGCGACAACGACACGTTCCCGCTCTGGCACGCGCAGGAAGTGGAAGGGCTGCGCCGCGACGTGAGCGTCATGGTGCTCTCGCTTGCGCGAACGAACTGGTATCTCGATCAGATGCAACGCCGGCCGACGGTCGCCTACCCCGGCGCGCCACTCCCGTCGCGCTGGATGAGCCGGTACTACCAGGGATCCGCGGGTGATACGCTGCCGGAGTACGTGGTGTTGGAGCAGCCGGTGGCCGGGAAGGTCGGCCCGATCGAGGTGACGCTCGATCCGCAGAGCCTGGGCCGCCCCTACCTCGACCGCGGGGAGTTGGCGGTGCTCCAGATCATCAAGGACCAGCTGGGCAAGCGCCCGATCTATTTCTCGACGTCGACGGCCAACATCCCGGACCTGATGGGGTTATCGCCCTACCTGGTGAACGAGGGACTGGTGCGCCGGGTGATGCCGGCGCCGGTGGTGGCGAGCGACAGTGTGCGGCTGCTGGAGGGCCGAGGGTTCGTGAACGTGGCGCGCCTGAAGCGGCTCGCGTTCGAGGTGTATCGCGGCGGCCAGGCATCGGCGCGGCCCAGGCCGCGCAGATGGGTGGACACCCCGTCGCAGAACAGTTTGTTTGGGTACG
>CBRGMJ010000421.1:0-2304 GCA_967797525.1 uncultured bacterium
CAGATGTCGGCCGGGCAGAGGTTGAACCCGGCTGACGGGTTTGGAAAGACCTTGATGGCGTAGAGGAACTTCGCGTCCAAGACCTCGACACGGACGATGAAACCGCCGACGGGCGGATGATACTCTTGTACCAGGGCCGTGTGATCGATCCCCAGGTCCAGCCGGCCGGCCGCCGCGGCGTCGTCGACCTGTTCCAGGGCGTCGAACCGCTGGATCTTCGCGCCACTGCCGCCGATGTTGGGTTTTACTAGGAGAGGAAAGGTCAGCTGTCGGGCCGCTTCACGCGCGTGCCGCGCAGTGTTGACCACACGCGTCGCGGGGAACGGGAGTCCGAGATGGGCCAGAAGCGCAATCTGCGCGGTCTTTGAGAGTTCCAGGCTGAAGGCGTCAACGCCGTTGACGACGGGGACGCCCATGGTGTCGAGGAAGTGCAAATAGGACAACGACGTGAAGATGGCGTGCTCGTGGCCCCGGTTGTACGCGGAGGGGCTCATGCGGTTGACAACGAGCGAGTACGGGAGATCACATTCGGAAGGATCAAAGTGCAGGGCGCTGGCCAGGATTCGATCGTAGTGGACTCCTCGGCGGTCGAGTTCCGCGAAGAGCGGACCGAACCATTCGGGGTGCTCATACAAGATTCCAATGCTGCGTGTTGTGGTACCCATGAAGTCTGTCCCCCTGTTGTGACGCGCCGCTGCTGCCCAAAGTCAGGCAGTCACGCAGACTACGTCACGTTTAGTTTTTGAACAGGTTGTGGAAACGGCGAAGGCAGTTATGCCTTCGCCCGGGGACAGATGCAGTTCCGAGGGCGCGGTGCGTGCACCATGTGGCGCGCAGCTTGAAGATGGATCATACGCTCGTCCGGATGATAGCACACGTGCAGCAGGTGGCTCAACCGAGATAAGGGGGGAAACGCCTTGAACGCGCTGAAATGACGGCGTCATGGATCGGTCCTGGCCCCGTCTTGCGCTCTGGCTGGCGGTGGCTGCTGCCGCGATCTGGGTGTTGGGGCGACTGAGCACGCTCGTCGGCATGACGATCGCCGTCCTCATCATCACGTTCCCGATTTTCCCGCTGGTGGACTGGCTCGAGCGGCGCATGCGTCTCAGTCGCGGCGCGGCGGCAGTACTCGTGCTGCTGGGTCTTTGCGTGGCGCTGGTCATCGCCCTGGCGGTGGTCATCCCGTGGATCGCCGGTCAAGCGCAGGTGCTGATCGGTATTGCTCCCAAGGGCGTCGCCGCCGTCCGAAACCTCTTCGCCACGCTCCAGGCGCGGATGGCTGAGCCGACGTTCCCGGAACTGCTGCGCACTGCGTGGGACCGCGCCGGCGAGGCGGCCGTGGCCGCCGCCAACAACACGGTCCGCCACGCCGTCAATCTGGCGGTCGGTGTGTTCAGCCAGCTCTATCTGGTACTGCTGCTGCCGTTTGTCGTCTACTTCGTCCTGCTCGACTACCCGCGCACGCGGGCCTCGACGCTCGCACTGATCCCCGAGCCGACCCGCGGGCGGCTGGAGCGTTTGCTGACGAAACTGACCGTGACGCTGCGATGGGGCTTGTGGGCCCAGGTGGTCGTCAGTTCGATTGTCGGCGCGCTGACCGGCATCGGTCTCGCGATCGTCGACGTGCCCGGGCCCGTCGCCATCGGCGTCTTCGCCGGCGTGGCCGAGGCCATACCCTACATCGGCGGGTTTGCGACCTACATCGTCGTGCTCATCGCGGCGGCGCCGCAGGGCGGCAGCGCCTGGGCCTGGGGGATGGTCGTTGTGACAATCGTGAAGCTGTTGTCCAATGTGCTGGTGCCGCTCGTCCTCGGGCGCATGACGCACACGCACCCGCTGGCCATCATCGTCGCCCTGCTGGTGCTGGGGCAGCTGTTCGGGTTGATCGGGATGTTCTTTGCGGTGCCGGCCGTGGTCATCGTGCGTGAGATCCTGGCCTGGTGGCGTCCGGAGTTTGCTTCATGAAGGAAGCCATCTACGAGCTGCTGGCCGAGTTGACTGCGCTCGACGGTGTCGCGGGGCAGGAGACCGCGGTGGTGCAGCGTGTGGCCGAACTTCTGCGACCCGTCGCCGATGAGGTCACCGTTGACAACATGGGCAACGTGTACGCGGTGCGCCGTGGGAGCGGTGCCGGCCCCACCGTGGCCGTCTTCGCGCACAGCGACGAGATCGGCATGATGGTCAAGGCCGTCGATGCCGACGGTTTCATCAAGTTCCATACGATCGGCGGCACACCGGCGCCCGTGTTGCCCGCGCGGCTCGTGCGCATCGGCGGACGCCACCTCGGCGTCATCGGCATGAAGT
>CBRGMJ010000422.1:0-2302 GCA_967797525.1 uncultured bacterium
GTGGTGAGCGGGACGACCGTCGTCCACTTCGTCGCTACCGCGGCGCCGGCCGCGGCGCCGGCCACATAGAGCCATTTCACGCCACGCCCGGCGGGCGCGTCGGGTTCGTCCAATCGGCCGCGCAGGTACTTCCAGAACGCGGTGAACGCACTGAACAGAAACAGGGTGAGAAAAATGTCGGGTTTGGCGATCCGGCTCTCTACGAATGCCAACCCGTCCAGTGACACCAACAACGCGCTCGCGGCCGCCACGAACCAGTCTCGAAAGAGCAGCATGGCGAGCGCGTAGACCACCGGTACCAGCAGCACGCCCGCGAGCGCAGGGGCAATCCTCCACCCGACCGCATTGTCACCGACGACGGCGATGGCCGCGGCGATGATCAGCTTTGACAGCGGCGGATGCGTGCGCTCTTCGGTGATCTCTTGACGCGCCAGATACTGCTGGGCGGCCTTCGCGTAGTAAATCTCATCGAAGATCATCCCCGCCGGGGTGTGCAACCGCGGGATCCGGGCGAAACCTGCGAAGAGCGCGATGCCCAGCACCAGGATCACGACCAGGCGACTGCGTCGTTCGGCCGCCACGGTGGTCACAACCGGCACGAGCACGTCAGTGGAGAGCGACATGCAAACGGTTCAACCTCGCGGCGAGCGTCTGCAGATGCGTGCGTGCGGCGTCGAGAATCTCCGGGTCCGGCTCGATACCGCCATAGGCCGCGGCATCGACCATCTGAGAAATCAGATCCACCTCGGGGAGCGGCCGGTTCGGACCGGCCCCGTCCCGGACGCGTCGACGAAATTCCTCGACGGTCTCTATCGGTGCACGCCGGATGCCCCGCCGCGCCAGCACAACGCACATCTCCTCGTAGACGCCGGCGAGGATCCGCGTTGGGCTCGGAGCCGGCACGGGCACGCTTCGCAGCGCGATGACCCGTCGCGTGCCGGCGGTACCCAATGCCGCGACCAGGAGGATTGCGCTCCAGAGACCCGCGTGCCGCGCGGCCGCGTTGAGCAAGCGCGCAGCCGCCGGGGATTCCTCCGCGAAGCGTTGCAGCCGCGGCGAGAGCAGGTCGAGCAGGTCCTGCCACGCCCATCGTTGCTGCACGGCCTGCCCAAGCGAGGCCGGGTCGAGAAATCCCGGCGTCGGGTCAAACTCGACCCATCCTTGCCCCATGAAAAACACTTCGACCCAGGCATGCGCATCGCTGTTGTGAACTTCGAGCAGGCCCGTGACCAGGTTCAGCGTCCCAGGCGTGTAGCCGGTGACCAGACGCGCCGGGACCCCCGCAGCCCGCAACAGGACCACCATGGCGCTGGCGAAGTGCTCGCAGTACCCCCTCCGTTCTTCAAACAAGAAGTAGTCCACGGCGTCACCGGGCTGCGCCTGCGCAGGAATCGATAGATCGTATCGGTAGTTGGCCGAGAGAAACCGGTTGATCGCCATCACCCGATCATAGCGCGTCGGATGACCCGCGACGACCTTCTCCGCGAGGGCGTGCACGCGTGACGGGAGAACTGGGAGTTTCAGATACCGCTCGCGGATGGCCTGGGGAATCTCCTCGGGTGCGCTGCGGAGCCTGCGCGCGTCGGGCACCAACGCCCGTGAGACGACACTGTACACCGTCCCGGGTTTCAGCGTGTTCGTCAAGCGCACCGCACCAAACCGGTCCTGGTAGATCTTCCCGCTGGGTACATAGAGCCGCTCGGCCAATGATGCGGCGAACACCACGTTGGGCTGCTCGCGGTCGATGTAGAAGGTCTGCACGACCTGCAGCGGCCGCGCCGCATAGCTCATGACCTCGTCGCCCTGGTGGACGAGGGTAACCGGCGGATAGGTGCCGTCGAGCTCGTGCACCTGGCCGTTCGAGGTCTTCCATCCCGACCCTGTATACGTGTCGAACACGAGCGCCCGCCAGTTGAACTGCCGCGCCGCCCGCACGCGCATGACGATCGCATCATCCAGCCGGCCGCGCAGTCGCAAATCGACGGTCGCGCTAAAACCAAAATACCCGCGGGGATTCCACGGCGCCGGCGCCCCTCCGTCGATCTGGTTGCCGTTGGACGGATAGGCGGGGTTGACCAACCGGCCGTTGAACACGTCGAACCACGAGAGTCGCGGCGTGAACGGCAGCGTGGTGATGCGCACGCCCTCGAACCGCGGGGTGACCATGAATACCACGCCCGCCGCGAGCAAGACAATCACCAGCAGATGGTTGGCGGCCATCGTCACCCCGTGACTGAACCTTGGCGCAGGCTCCGCAATGGGGATCCGGGGCGTGACGCAGTTCACCGAGATCCTCCACGAC
>CBRGMJ010000423.1:0-2299 GCA_967797525.1 uncultured bacterium
GAAGATCAGCGTCGGGTGATCCGCGACTGTCTGGAGGCGTTGCGCATGGACGAGCGCCGGTTCCCGCCGGCCGCGATCCACGCGATGATCGGACGCGCAAAGGACGAGGCGCTCACCGCCGAGCGGTACGCCGCCCGGGCATCGTCATTCCTCGAGGAAGCCACGGCGCGGGTCTGGCGGGTGTATCAAGAGAAGATGCGCGCGCAGGGCGCGCTGGACTTCGACGACCTGATCGGCGAGGTCCTGCGGCTCTTCGACGATCAGCCCGATGTGCTGTCCAAGTATCAAGACCGCTTCGCGCACGTGCTGGTCGACGAGTATCAGGATACCAACCACGCGCAGTACCTGTTGGTCCGGGCGCTGTCCGGCCGCCATCGCAACGTGACCAGCGTTGGGGATGACGACCAATCGATCTACAAATGGCGCGGCGCGGACGTCCGCAATATCCTCGAGTTCGAACGCGACTATCCTGACGCGACGGTCGTGACGCTGGCGCAGAACTATCGTTCCTCCAAGACCATTCTCGCGGCGGCGCATGCTGTGATCCAGCACAACCCGCACCGGCATCCCAAGGACCTCTGGACCGCGAACGATCCCGGCGTGCCCATCACGGTGTACGAAGCGGGCGATGGCGGGGATGAGGCGCACTTTGTGATCGACGAGGTCCGGGCGCATCTGTCGTCAGGCGGCCGCCTGCGCGACGCCGTCATCCTCTACCGCACCAACGCGCAGTCGCGACTGCTCGAAGAGGAATGCCTGAAGGCCGGCGTGCCGTACCAGGTCGTGGGCAGCGTGCGATTCTACGAACGCAAAGAAGTCAAGGATATCCTCGCCTATCTGCGGCTGGTCACCAACCCGAACGACGAAAACAGCCTGCGCCGCGCCCTCTCCACGCCGCGACGCGGTGTGGGCGACGTCACCCTCGGCCGTTTGGCGACGTACGCCGGCACCGCCGGCTGCTCGCTGCTTGAGGCGATGCGCCGGCCCGAGGCCCTTCAAGATGCGCCGCGCGGCACCACCGGGGCGCTCCAAGCCTTCGTGAACGTCATCGGCGACCTGGCGGCACTGGCCGCGGACCGGCCCGCCAGCCAGGTCATCACGCAGGCCCTCACGCTGACCGGGTACCAGCAGATGCTCGAGTCCGAAGCCACCGATGAGGCGCAGAGCCGGCTGGAAAACCTGCGCGAGTTGATCACCGTCGCCCAAGAAGTCGAGGAGTCAACCGGCGAGCTGCACCTGAACGCTTTCCTCCAGCATCTGGCGCTCGTCGCCGACGTTGACACCTATCGCGACGACCTTGACCGCGTCACGCTCATGACGCTGCACAGCGTGAAGGGCCTGGAGTTCCCCCTGGTCTTGTTGACCGGGCTGGAGGAGGGGCTCTGTCCTCACGCCCGCGCCTTCGACGAGGAAGGCGGCCTCGACGAAGAGCGGCGTCTGTGCTACGTCGGTTTCACACGGGCGAAGTCCCGTCTCGTCCTCACCCACGCTCGGAGCCGGGCCATCTTTGGCAGCCCGTCCATCTCGGTGCCGTCCCGATTTCTAGAGGAGATTCCACAAGATTTGGTGACCAACGCCGCCCCGCGGCTCGTAGAATCCCGGGGGTTGACCGTCACGGCGGCCGGGCGGAGCCAGCGCCGCGGCCCTATCGCGCATTTCGATGTCGGCGCTCGAGTGAAACATGCCAAGTTTGGGGACGGCGAGGTGCTTGACGTCGAGGGTGACGGCGACGGCACGATCGTGACGGTGCGGTTCGCGGCAGCCGTGAAGCGGCTGGCGTTGACGTACGCGCCCCTGGAGCGCGCCGAGTGATCCGTTGATACCGAGGAACGGTGGCGGGAACCCCAGGTAGGGAAGGTGCGTAGGGTAGGCAAAGGGTCGGCAGGAGTTAGATGCTAACTGGAGTATACTGAAACATAGTACAATACATAAGAAGAGCGCTCCGGCCGGGCGTAAGTCGGCTGGGGGGAGGAGGACGAAATGAGGCTCAGCCGGATGCTTGTCATCGTCGTCGCGGCTTCCTTCATCCTCTCTGCACCGGCCATCGCGCAGCCCCAACCTCAACCGCAGCGGGCGTCGCTCCCGGACGTGGCCAACCCGGCCGTCGTCGAGGGCGAGCCTGGCCGCTTCGGCGGGACCTTCGTGGTCACTTCGATTTCAGATCCCCGCACGTTCAATGTCATCGTGGCACAGGAAACCTCCTCGACGGGCCCCCTCGGGTACGTCTTCGAAGGTCTGGTTGACACCAACCGGACCACCACGGAGGTCGAGCCGAACCTTGCCGAATCCTGGACCGTCA
>CBRGMJ010000424.1:0-2293 GCA_967797525.1 uncultured bacterium
GAGAAAACACCGTTCGACCTTGATTCATTTCCCTTCCTCCTCTGCGAGTCTTGATGGGGACGACCCTCACGCGTGAGTTGACCGCTGTCGCGCGGGCGCACCGGTTGAGTCAGGAGGCGCTTGTCGACCTTCAGGCTAACGCCGCGCGGGCCGCGTTCCTTCCGCAAGAAGGCCGTGAGAGCCTTGAACGCCGCGTGCGATCTGGCGCGAAAACCCTCGGCTTGATATCTTGACTAATTCACTATAGAATTCGATTAGACATCTGCTCATAGGGGCGCCGGAACGCGGAGGCGGGCATGGCCGATTTGGTCATCCGCGACCTGCAGGTTCAGGTCGAGGAAAAGGTGATTCTCAAGGGTGTGAGCCTCGAGGTCAGCCGCGGGGAGATTCACGCCATCATGGGGCCAAACGGCTCTGGGAAGAGCACGCTGGCCAACGTCTTGATGGGAAACCCGTTCTACCAGGTCACCCGCGGCGACGTGCTCTACAAGGGCGAAGATCTCCTGGCCATGGCGCCCGACGAGCGCGCCAAGAAAGGGCTGTTCATCGCCTTCCAGTACCCCGTGAGCATTCCGGGCGTCACGATGGCGTCGTTTCTGCGCACCGCGATCTCGGCGCGCCGGGGGTACACGAACGAACTGATACCGATTGGCGAGTTCCAGAAGATCCTGAAGGCGAAGCTCGACGCGCTGAAGATCCTCGACCCGGCAATCGTGGGGCGGTACGTCAACGAGGGGTTCTCTGGCGGGGAGAAGAAGCGGGCCGAGATCTTGCAAATGGCCATTCTCGAGCCCGAGATCGCGATCATGGACGAGACCGACTCGGGGCTCGACATCGATTCAGTCAAGGTGGTGGCCGACGGTATCCTCGAGATGTACCGAGCGGCCAAGGGCGGGATGGGGGTGCTGGTGATCACCCACTACTCCCGGATCCTCCAGTTCTTGAAGCCGACGTTCGTCCACATCATGTATGACGGCCGCATCGTGGTTTCAGGCGGCCCCGAACTGGCCGAGGAACTCGAGCAGCACGGCTACGAGGGCATCCGGGCGCAGTTCGAGGTCATCGCGGCCGAAGTGCAAGAGGAGGGCGCGGTCCGCCGCGCCGGCAAGGTCTTCTGGGTCGTACACTAGAGGCGAGGAGCACACATGGCAACGACGAGTCCGCTGGGCATCGATCTCGACACCTACAAGTGGGGGTTCCGCGATCCCGAGAACCTGGTCTTCAAGGCCCGCAAGGGTCTCGACCGGGATATCGTAGAGATGATCTCCCACATGAAAGGCGAGCCCGACTGGATGCGGGCGTTTCGCCTCCACTCGTTCGAGCACTTCCAGCGTCGGCCGATGCCCAAATGGGGCGCCGACCTGGGGCAGATCAACTTTGATGAGATCTACTACTATCTAAAACCCTCCGACGGAAAAGGCCACACGTGGGAGGACGTCCCCGCGGACATCAAGCGGACCTTTGATCGGCTGGGCATCCCGGAGGCTGAGAAGAAGTACCTGGCCGGCGTTGGCGCGCAGTACGAGAGCGAGTCCGTGTATCACAACCTGAAGGAAGAGTGGGAAAAGCTCGGGGTCATCTTCCTGGATACTGACTCGGCGTTGAAGCAGTATCCTGACCTGTTCAAGGAATACTTCGGGACGGTCGTACCGCCGGAGGATAACAAGGTGGCCGCGCTCAACAGCGCGGTCTGGTCAGGCGGCTCATTCGTCTATGTGCCCGAGGGCGTCAAGGTCGACATCCCGATGCAGGCGTACTTCCGAATCAACGCGGAGAAGTCCGGCCAGTTCGAGCGGACGCTGATCATCTGTGAGCCCGGTTCCTACGTCCACTACGTGGAGGGCTGCACGGCGCCGACCTACACGACCGATGCGCTGCATTCTGCGGTGGTGGAGATCATCGTCAAGGAAGGGGCGCGCTGCCGCTACACGACGATCCAGAACTGGTCGAAGAACGTCTACAACCTCGTGACGAAGCGAGCGGTCGCGTACCGCGACGCGACGATGGAGTGGGTCGACGGGAACTTGGGTTCCAAACTCACGATGAAGTACCCGTCCGTCTACATGGTCGAGCCCGGCGCAAAGGCCGAGATCCTCTCGGTGGCGTTCGCCGGCGCCGGCCAGCAGCAGGACCCGGGCGGGAAGGTGATCCACGCGGCGCCGCACACGCAGTCCAGCATCGTCAGCAAGTCGATCAGCAAGGACGGCGGCCGGGCCGGGTATCGCGGATTGGTCAAAGTGTATGCTGGCGCTAAAGGCAGTAAGTGTGCCGTACGCTGCGACGCGCTGATCCT
>CBRGMJ010000425.1:0-2287 GCA_967797525.1 uncultured bacterium
AAGCGCCCGCGCTCCGTGTAGTCGATCGGGATCAGCGCCCGGCCGATGGCCATCAGGGCGGCGTTCACCTGGCGCACCGCCCGCCGGTCGGACGATCGGGCCATTGCCCGCGCCCGCCGGGCGAGTCCCTGCGTGGCGCGCACCAGACGCGCCGCCTCGGCAATCGCCGGACGCAGATCGAGGGCGCGGCCGACGCCGCGGCGCAGGGCCTGCAACTGTTTCAACCACGTGCGCGCGGTCGCCGTGTAGTCGAGCGGGACGACCGGTGACGTCGCGAAGGCGTGGACGATGCCCAAATAGATCTTACAGTCACGTTCGAGCAGGGCGGGGTCGATCTTGTCCGGGGTGTCCTCGGTCGTGTGCCACCACCAGCCGAGCCCGCCGGTGTTGCCGCCGCTGAACACACTGAAGTCACGGCTCGCCTCCGGCGAGTCGCCCGTTTGCTCGGAGATGTCCATCAAGAGCGAGGGGACACCGACGCCGAGGAACGACTGATCGCCCATCCGGCCGATGCGCTGTCCCTCGAAGCGCCCGCCTGCGAGCGATCGGACGACCGCGTCGGCGACACCCTGTGTCTCGGGCATCGCATAGGCATGCCTGTTGATGATCGAGCCCTTCCCACCGGTGGAGTCTACGTTCACGTGCGCCACGCAGCGGGCGTCCAGGTCGTGCCAGTAGTGGTCCGCATACCACGTGGACCCTGAGTACCGGCCGTGCGAGTGTCCGGACCAGAAGGCGAATCGGATGCCGCGGTACCGGCGAATCTTGGCCATCGCGCGCGCGATCTCGAGCATCGTCGCATTCGCGGTGCCATTATCCATCGCTCCGCGGTGCCAGGAGTCGAGGTGCCCGGTGAACATGACAAACGTATCCTCGACGACGCCCGGCAGGTCGGCAATGAGCAGGGGCGTTTTGCGCCAGCCGGTGTCCACCGAGGCCGTGATCCGCAGGCGTGTCTGCCCCCCACGCACCGCGGTGCGCAGCCCGTCGGCGTGCCGCCCCGCTACGGACACGACGGGGATTCTCGGCATCCGATCCATCGCGTCGGCCGGGGGACTCCCCCAGACGGTCGAGACGATCATCTCATGGACGTACGGGTCTCGGTTGAGGAACACCAACCCCACGGCGCCGGCGGCCTGCCCGGCCTGCACCACCGCGGGGCTGGCGAGACCGTCGAGGACTGCGATCCGCCCCGCCGCGCCGGCTGCGGGGAGATCCGCAGGCGTCGCGGCATACATCGCCGGCGCCTCGAGGCCGCCGGTGGGCGCCGCGAACGAGTGCGTCACGCATTGGATTGCGCGGCTGCCGGCCTGGCCGTCGCCACCCTGCGCGAGCGCAAGCGACGCCGGGCCCGGCAGGCTGATGAAGGCGTCGTGCATGAGCAGCTGGGTCTTGCAGCCGGCCGATCGCAGCTGCTTCTGCACATACCTGAACGCCTCCAACTCCTCAGGCGACCCCGATAGCCTCACCCATCGGGCCAGCGTCTCGGTGTCGCCCATGAGACGCGTCGTGCTGACCATGTCATACGGTGGTGCGACGCTCTTCCTCGCCATCATGATCCTCCTCAGCCCAGCATCCAGCGTCCGCCGTCCACGCTGATGGTCTGACCCGTGACATACGACGCCTGCTCCGATGCGAAGAAGAGCACCGCGTGCGCGATGTCTTCCGGCGTCCCAAGGCGCTTGACCGCAAGGGCAGTGAAGAACCCCTGCTGGCCTGCTTCGCCCATCGCCTCCCACTGCTTGATCGATGAGGGATTCGACAACACGAAGCCCGGCGCCACGGAGTTCGCTGTGATCCCAAAGGGACCGAGTTCGCGCGCGATTTGCCGCGTGAACCCGATCAGACCCGCCTTCGCCCCCGCATACGCCTGGATGCCGGTCTGGCTGTAGCTGCGACCGGCGCCGGATGAGATCGTCACAATGCGGCCCCAGCCGCGCGTCTTCATCTGGGGGACCAGCGCGCGCACGATCAAGAATGCGCCATCGAGGTTCGCCGCGAGGACGCGCCTCCAGTCTTCGAGGGTCACCGCTTCGATCGGCCGGCCCACCTGCCACTGGACGCCGCCCGCGGCGTGCACGAACACGTCGGCCCCGCCGGAGCGCTCGATCTCGTCGGCGAGCGCCTGCACTGCGCCGGCATCGGTGACGTCGACCGTCCGCCCCTCGGCCCGCCCGCCCCCGGCCCGGCAGCGGCGGACCGTCTCGGCCAGCTCGCTCTCGCGGATGTCGCACGCCCAGACGGTCGCGCCACGGGTCGCAAACGCCTCACAGATGCCGCGGCCGAT
>CBRGMJ010000426.1:0-2287 GCA_967797525.1 uncultured bacterium
TCGCCGAGGTCGCGCTGGCGCTGTTTCTGGCGTCCGGCACCGCCGGGAGCCGGCGGGGGCTCGAAAGGATCCCTTGGGACGTCGGCCGGACGACCCGCGACCCCGCCATCTTCTTTGGCACGCAGATCACGCATCGCGGTGGGCGGACGGCGAAACACGGATGGCAGAGCGACGAACTCGAGAAGTTGGTCGCCGAAGGCGCCGCGGAGATCAATACGGCGAAACGACGCAGCATCTATCAGCGCGCCAACGAGATCATCGTCGAAGAGGTCCCGATGATTCATGTGGCCAACGACCCACGCATCTGGGCGTGGAACAACAGGATAAAGGGTGTGTCGACGGACCTGGTGGGAGACCTCACCATGGTCGATGCCACCTTGCAGTCGTAGAGACCTGACCCGAGCGACGCTGCCGTCGGTGTCGCCGAATTCCACCCGGCGCACCGGCGGCAGCGTGTTCCCTGACCCTGGGACGAGACGAGGCGGGACGTGATCCGGCACGTCGTCCTCAGAATCTTGCAGCTCATACCGACGCTATTCCTCGCGTCGGTCGTGATCTTCTTTATCATCGTCACGGCGCCCGGCGATCCCGCGCAGATTACCGCCGGGCCGGAAGCCACTCCCGAGCAGTTGGCCGCGGAGCGCGCCCGGCTCGGGCTGGACAAGCCCTTACCCATCCGCTACGCGGTCTGGGTCTCGGACGTCGCGCACCTGAACCTCGGCTACTCGTTGCTGGCCAGGCGGCAGGTTACACAGATGATCGGAGAGGCGATCCCGCAAACGCTCCGGTTGGCCCTCGCCGCGATGGTCCTGTCGATCCTCATCGGATTCCCGATCGGCATCCTCGCGGCGGTGAGGCAAAACAGCCGGCTCGACGCAATCGTGACCGGGCTGAGTTCGGTGGGTCTGGCGCTGCCGAGTTTCTGGCTCGGTATCCTACTCATCATCACGTTTAGTGTGCACTTCCGGTGGCTGCCGCCTTCAGGCGTTGGTGATCCCGACCAGGGGTCGTGGTACAACCTCCGCTACCTGGTCATGCCCGTCGTGACCATCGCGGCATCCAACCTGGCGGTGTTTGCCCGGTTTGTGCGATCGGCGATGATTGATGTGCTGGCGGCCGACTACGTCCGTACGGCGCGTGCCAAGGGTTTGGGGCAGCGGGCGGTCGTTGCCCGGCACGCGCTGAAGAACGCCATGATCCCGGTCGTCACCATCCTGGGGATCCAGTTCGGACGGCTGCTGGGCGGAGCGGTGGTGACGGAGGCCGTGTTTGCCTATTCAGGGATCGGTCGCTTGAGCGTGTTGTCCATCCTCAACCGCGACTATCCTGTCGTGCAGGGGACGTTGATGCTCGTGGTGTGTCTGTTCCTGATCGTGAATCTCGCCGTGGATCTCACGTATGGCTACCTCGATCCCCGCGTCAAACTTGAAGAAGCCCGATAGCCGAGCGGCGGTCGGGCGCCCCACCGCAACCGTCCTACGCCGGTTGATGCGCGAGCGCAAGGGCGCCGTGGGGACGGCCTGCATGCTGCTCTTCATTCTTGTCGCGGTCGCGGGTCCGTGGATCGCCCCATACAACCCCATCGAGCTGCACCTCGACGCCCAGCTCGCGCCGCCCTCAACACGATTTTGGTGGGGCGCCGACGAGTTGGGGCGCGACATCTTGAGCCGGGTGATTCACGGTGCTCGTGTGTCGCTGGCGGCCGGCGTGCTGGCGGTGGCGCTGGCGGGTATCGTGGGCGTGGCGACCGGATTGGTGTCGGGCTACTTGGGTGGGTGGATCGACGCGATCATCTCACGCATCTGGGATACGCTGCTCGCGTTCCCCGCCATCTTCTTAGCCATCGGCATCGTGACGATCATCGGGCGCGGGCACCTCAACGCCGTCCTGGCCGTGGCGATCATTAATCTGCCGACCTTTGCACGGCTGGTCCGGGCGTCGACGATTGCGCTGAAGGGCATGGACTTTGTGGAGGCTGCGCGGGCGGTCGGCGCGCCCAACGCTCGGATCATGTTCAGGACCATCTTCCCGAACTGTCTCTCCCTGGTTGTGGTCCAGATGGCGATTGCTGCGCCGGCCGCGATTCTCGTCGAGGCGTCGCTCAGCTATCTCGGGCTGGGGAGCCAGCCACCCACCGCATCGTGGGGCAACATGCTGACGGCGGCGCAGAGTTACCTCTACCGCTCGCCGACGTATGGGATTTTCCCCGGTGCGGCGCTGACTCGCGTGGTGATCGCGCTGAACTACTTCGCCGACGGCCTGCAGGATGCGATCGATCCCCGCCGCA
>CBRGMJ010000427.1:0-2284 GCA_967797525.1 uncultured bacterium
CGTGAAGGCGAACGCCGGGAAGGCCCTGAAGACGGTGGACTTCATGGCCATTGCCAAGGAAACGGGATTTGAGAATCAGTGGCTGCTGTTAGACAGGTATTTCACCGCCGTCGCCAAGGCGTGTGCCGATATGACGGTGCCGAAGTGGCGTGATCGGCTTGGAGGCGCCGATGTCTGGACACAGTCCCACTGTCTGACCATGGCGGAGAGTCTGCGCATCGACTGAGACGCCCTGATCAGCATAGTTTCGCCTGGTCCTCCGCCTGTAGCCATTCGAGGTACTGTCGGAGGCCGGTCGCCACGTCTGTCGCGGCCTCGAACCCCGCCGCGCGCAAGCGGCTTACGTCGAGGGCCGGGCGTGAATCGCCAGGTGTGTAGGCCACGTCCGCCTGCTCAACCGGCGATATCTCGATTTCGGCACCGGGCACCAGACCCTGGAGAGTCCGCACGATCTCTTCCAGCATCGTGGACGTGCCCGAGCCGAGGTTGAAGAGATCGTGCGACAGCGTCGGCTGCGTGGCCAGGTGCGCCAGCCCGGCTGCCACGTCGGGCGCGTAGATCCAGTCGCGACCGATGGACATCCCGGCCACCCGAACCCGCCGGTGGCCGAGTACCGCCGTCGCGAGCGTGAAGATCGACGACATCCTCCTGCGCGCCGGCGTAGGGCGCTCCCACGGCCCGTAGATGCCAGCCAGCCGTGCGGAGCACGCGTCCAGGCCAAACGAGCGCCGGTAGAGCGACACGTACCGTTCGGCCGTCAGTTTTGAGGCCGCGTAACTGTTCGGGGGCTCCGGCGTCTCAATCTCCGGTATGGGGTCGAGCAGGCGGCTGTCGCCGTAGACAGCCGATGAACTGATCAGGACGAAACGCCTGTAGCCGTGCCTGCGCGCGTGCTCCAACGCTGCCACTGTGCCCAGGACGTTGACGCGTGTCGTGAGTTCGGGAGAAGGATCCGGGCTCCCCGGCGTCAGCGCGGCTCCGTGGATCAATATCTCGACGGCCTCGCCGTCGAGTGCATTCCAGGCGTCGGGTTTCGTGACATCCATTACCACCCAGCGGACCAGATCGGCGTGCCGGGAGCACGCCTGTCTGAGGGGATCAGGCGGTGGATCGCGGTCGCAGGCGATGACCCGATGCCCGCGCTGCGCGAGATGCAGTACGACGTTCGCGCCAACGAACCCGCAGGCGCCGGTGACACCGATGGTGGGGAGTGACCTGCCTGGGCCGTTCACCTCAGATCGAGGCCGTGGCGCCGCGCAAAGTCAGGCAAGAATACTCGTCGACCGGTCTTGCTAGACTCCACGCACGCCAGTGTCAGCGCCAGGGTTTTCAGATGATCGCGCCCATTGCTGGCGAACGGGCGGCGCGCCTTCACAGCGGTCAGGAAATCGTCGAACAACGCGGCCGAGTCCGTGGCAAACGGCTCGATCTGAGGCAAGGGGATGGGGCGAAATTCCTTTTCGTCGATGGTTCCTTCGACCAGATCGCCAAACAGATCGCGCTGGATGACCACGCCGCGCTCGAAATCGGTGCGCCACTGAAACGCCAGCGCCTCGTGCCCCGACACCCAGGTGCCTTCGTAGACCGCGATGAGCCCGCCCGTGAAACGAATCAGAGCCGCCGCACACGCATCATCGCGGTACTGCGAACCCGGTGGATTCCAGGTCAGGCACGACACGGTCTCGGCTTCGACGTTGTAGACGTACCGGAGCAGGTCGAGGTGATGGATGCTCTGCTCGATGAGCATCGGCTGGTCCATCACGAGCGGATACTTGTTGAGGCGCGGCGCGTACCCATCCCGGTTTCGGATGTAGGTGACCGTCGCATAGGTCGGCGAGCCGTACGGACGGCTGTGGACCCGCTCGCGCAGTCGTTGCGTCGCTGGCAGATAGCGAAAGTTCTGGACCACGCCGAGCATCCGACCGGCGCGCTCGGCGGCGCGCACGACGGCGAGCGCATCGGCCATGGTCAGGGCGAGGGGCTTCTCGGCGAGGACATGAAGCCCGCGCGAGGTCAGCGCCTCGATGAGCGCTACGCGATCATCGGGCGGCGTCACGACCATCGCAATGTCGGCGGCAACCGCGGCGAGCGCCGTGGCGGTATCGGCGAACACCGGGATCCCCGGCTCACAGTGCTCTGCGGCCCACTCGCGCGCCTCGGGTCGAGGGTCCACATAGCCGGCGGGCGCGGCCAGGGGCGATGCGCGAACGACCCGCGACCACGTCCGTCCGCGCGCGCCAAGACCCAACTGGAGGACGCGTAGACGGTTCTCAGCAGCCATGCT
>CBRGMJ010000428.1:0-2272 GCA_967797525.1 uncultured bacterium
GTCGGACACGCGCCGTCGCCATCCCGCTGACCATTTGAGGAATCGCGTCGATGAGCGCCCTCGTATACGGATGCCGCGGCCACGCAAACAGGATATCGGTCGGGGCGTGTTCGACAATGCGGCCGAGATACATCACGGACACCGCATCGCTCATGTAACGCACCACAGACAGGTTGTGTGAGATGAACAGGTAGGAAAGGCCGAGCGTCCGCTGGAGGTCTTTCAATAGATTGAGAATGTTGGCCTGCACGGACACGTCAACCGATGACGTGACCTCGTCGCAAATGAGGATTTCAGGCTGCACCGCCAGCGCGCGGGCGATGGCAATACGCTGGCGCTGGCCGCCGGAGAACTGGTGGGGATACTTTTCCACGGATCGGGGATCGATGGCGACCAGGTCCAGCAGCCGCGCGACCTCGGTGACCGTACGCCTGGCGCCCAGCGCACGGTGGGTGCTGATCGCCTCGGCGACGGCCTCGCCGACGGTCATGCGGGGATTCAACGACGCGTACGGATCCTGAAACACCATCTGCACGCGGCGGCGCAGGTTGCGAAGTCGCTCGCCACGTGCGCGTGTCACGTCGTCGCCGTTCAGCCGCACGTGCCCGGCGGCGGGCGGCACGAGCTGGACGATCGCGCGCGCGACCGTCGACTTCCCGCAACCCGATTCCCCAACCAGACCGAGTGTCCCGCCGGGCGGTAGGGTGAGATCGACGTCCTCCGCGGCGGTCAGCACCAGGGGACCCGCCCCGTAGCGCACCGTCAGCCCGCGCACCTCGAGCGTCGTCATCCGGCGTGATGCTCCAGCAGCCGGTCGCGGGCCACCCAGCACGCGACACGCCGGCCGCCCGGCAGGTCCTCGAGCGGCGGTTCCTCCGTCCGGCAGCGCGCGATCGCCAGCGGGCATCGCGGGGCATAGGCGCAGCCAACCGGGAGGGAGTCCAGATCCGGCGGCCTCCCCGGAATCGCGTCCATCGGCCGCGCGCGATCGAGGTCCAGGGTTGGGACGGCGGCAATGAGGGCCTGCGCATAGGGGTGGGCGGGCGCGCGCAGGATCGTGGCGAGATCGGCATCCTCGACGATCCGCCCCGCGTACATGACCAGCACGCGGGTGCAGATCTCGGCAATCACTCCGATATCGTGTGAGATCAGCAGCACCGCGGCGCCGTGCGCGCGGTTGATCTCGTGCAGCACGTCGATAATCTGCGCCTGGACGGTGACGTCCAACGCGGTGGTGGGTTCGTCGGCGATGATGAGCGACGGCGCGTTCATCAACGCCATGGCGATCATCGCCCGCTGGCGCATGCCGCCTGAGAACTCGTGAGGGTACTGGCGCATGCGCGCTTCAGGTGCGGGGATATGGACGTCACGCATGCGCGCCACGGCCATCTGCCAGGCCGTCGCACGGTCGAGCCCGCGGTGCACTTGCGACGCCTCGATGAGCTGCAGGCCGATCCGCAACGCAGGGTTGAGCGAGGACAGGGGATCTTGAAAGATCATGGCCACGTCGGTGCCGAGCACGCGCGGCGAGGCGTGGCGCAGATCTTCGCCCCGCAGGCGCAGCACGCGCGCGGTCACGGTGCCCGGGTAGGGGACGAGCTGCGCGATCGCCAACGCCGTCAGGCTCTTCCCCGACCCCGATTCCCCCACGACGCCGACGATCTCGCCCTTCTTGAGGGTAAACGACACGTCTCGCACAGGTGTGATCGCGCGCGGTGTGGGGAACTCCACCGTGAGACCGTCGATCTCCAACAACGGTCGTTCACCCGCCGGGACAAGCGGACCTCCGAGGGCCGTAGGCGGCGCCTGGGCAGACACCGGCGCGGCGGCGCGCGAGGCGCCATCCGACGCCGTCCACAACAGGGGATTCATCGCCCGCGCCAGGGCCTCGCCCAGAAACCCGGTCGACAAGCCCGCAATGGCGATGACGGCCGCCGGGGCGAGCGCCGCCGCGGGCATCACGTACAGCGAGTGCACGCCCTCAGTCAGCATGGATCCCCAATCGAACTGCGGTGCCTGGACGCCCAATCCCAAGAAACTCAGCGACGAGACGGCGATGATGCTCGAGCCGACGGCGTTGAAGATCGAGATGGAGAGCGTGTCCGCGATGTTGGGGACGATGTAGCGCGTGAGCAACCGGTGGGTCCCGATACCGATGACCCGCGCGCTGGCCACATAGTCGCGCCCGGCGGCGGTAGACGCCAGTGTGTTGGCTAGGCGGGCGAAGTTAGGTGCAAACGCGATGCCGATGGCGATCACGGCCCCATGCGCG
>CBRGMJ010000429.1:0-2270 GCA_967797525.1 uncultured bacterium
GTCTGGAGCGCAAGGACGAGGTGCGCTTCGTTGTCATCGCGTGTTACGCGATTGGGCTGGGCGCGGCCCTCACGCCGATCGGCGAACCGCTGAGCACCATCGCGATCGCCAAGCTCGGGCAGGACTTCTGGTACCTGGCCCGGCTGCTCCGCTGGTACGTCGTGCCCGGCGTGGTGGCCCTCGGCGGCCTGCTGTTCGTTCGTGGGGTGACGCTCCCGCCTCACGATCGAGGACTGACCGCACCGGCGCCGTATGCGTCCCTACGGGACGTCGCCGAGCGCGCGGTCCGCGTCTACGTGTTTGTGATGGCGCTGACGCTCCTGGGTGAAGGGTTCAAGCCGATGATCGATCGGTACGTGATTGGCTTGGACACGCGCGTGCTCTACTGGATCAACATCGTCTCGGCAATCCTCGACAACGCGACCCTGACCGCGGCGGAGATCAGCCCCCGCATGTCGGCAGAGCAGGTCAGGGCGGTGCTGATGGGATTGCTGGTCAGCGGCGGCATACTCATCCCCGGCAACATCCCAAACATCATCGCGGCCGGGAAGCTGAAGATCCGCAGCAAGGAGTGGGCTGTGGCCGCGGTCCCCATTGGTGTGGTCATGCTGGTGGCGTATTTTGTCTTGATGTTTCTCATCGTGAGATAGGAACCATCTCATGGGAGGCTGAGCCCAATGAAACAAGCGGTATGGGTCACGGTGGGCATCGTCTTGTCGGTGGCAGCCCTGACGGCCGCCGCGTTCCTCGGAGGTGTGATGGGGTTTTTGGCCGGTGCGGCCGGGGGCGCGGCCGGCAGCGGGCTCTCGCCTGGGCCGGAGCGCCCGATCAGCGGTGACGGACCCAACAAGATTGCGATTGTCCGGATCGTTGGACCGATCACACGCGAGGGCGCCGGATTCTCGGTCTTTGCGTCCGGGGCTGCGAGCCGCGCGATCGTGGCGCTGTTGGACCGCGCCATGCGTGACGGTGCGGTGAAGGCGGTCATCCTCGAACTCGACACGCCCGGGGGGTCGGTCGTGGCCAGCGACGAGGTGCACCAGAAGGTCACGGCGTTGCGCCGCGCGGGGAAACACGTGGTGGCGCTGATGACTCAGACTGCGGCCTCGGGCGGCTACTACATCGCCGCCGCGGCGGAACAGATCGTGGCCGATCCGACGACCGTCACCGGCAGCATCGGCGTCATCGTGGCGCTCCCAAATCTAGAGGATCTGAGCCGCAAGATCGGGATCCGTACGATCATTTTCAAGAGCGGCGCCTTCAAGGATCTCGGCAACCCGAACCGTCCGGTGACGCCGCAGGAGGGCGCGATTTTCCAGCGGCTCGTCGACGAGGCGTACGCGCGATTTGTCACCATCGTCGCGCAGGGCCGTAAGATGGATCGTGCCAAAGTGGTGGCGCTGGCGGACGGGCGCATCTACACGGGCCAGCAGGCCATGCAGGCAGGTCTCGTCGACGCCATGGGCCATCTGCCCGAGGCCGTCGAGGCGGCGATGAAGCTCGCAGGGCTCACCCAGGCGCGGGTCGTGGAGTATGGTGGTGAGGGATTGCTGCGGTCGCTGCTGGGGGGCACCGCGAACCGCGTCCGCGGATGGCTGTGGACCCCCGCGGATCTCTATCCTGGATTGCGCGAGCCGTTCAGCGTGCAGTACCTGATGATCTAGTGCGACTCACGTTTCACGGCGCCGTCCGGACGGTGACGGGATCCCTGCACGTGGTCGAGACCGCGGGCCAACGGGTCTATCTCGACTGCGGGCTCTTCCAGGGCCGGCGCGCGGAGTCGGCCGAACGCAATCGGACGTTTCCATTTGCGGCTGCGGACGTCGACGCGGTCATTCTCTCCCACGCGCACCTCGATCACTGCGGCAACCTGCCGACGCTGGTGGCATCGGGGTTTCGCGGGCCGATCTACTGCACGCCGGCCACCCGTGACCTGACCGCGCTGGTGCTTCGTGACTCTGCGAAGGTCCAGGCGCAGGACGCCGACTTCGTCAGCAGGATCCGCCGTCGCCGAGGTGAGGCCGCGGTCGAGCCGCTCTATGATGCGCGGGCGGCGGAACGCGCGATCGGACGCCTGGTGTCGATCCCCTACGATCATCCTTTCCACATCGGGGCCATGACGGTCACCTATCGCGACGCGGGGCATATCCTCGGTTCCGCGATGGTGCTGGTGGAGGCCGAGGGCCGCCGGTTGGGATTTACCGGCGACCTGGGCAGGCCGGACAGCGCGATCGTGCGCGACCCGGAGGTCATGCCCGACGTGGACGTAC
>CBRGMJ010000430.1:0-2246 GCA_967797525.1 uncultured bacterium
CCGGCTGGCCGAGCGAGGCTCACGCGCAGCGTCCGCCGCGCCAGCGGCTTTGTTCAAACGCCGATCTGGCGACCCATTTGGGGTCGGAGCCAATAGCCAGTCGCGACAGGACCATTCTGGCCCGGATGGCCCTTCCTGCTGCTTCTCATTCCCGTGACCTCACCGACGAGCAATGGGTTCTGATTGGGCCCTTCCTGCCCAAGCTGGCGCGCCGCACAGACGGCCGGGGGCGCCCATGGCGGGAGAATCGTGCGGTGCTCAACGGCATCTTGTGGATCCTCCGGACCGGCGCCCCATGGGCCGATCTCCCGGACCGGTATCCGTCCTATCAAACGTGCCACCGCCGGTTTCAGCAATGGGTGCGCGCGGGTGTGCTGCGGGCCGTTCTCGAGGTCCTCGCCCAGGCTCTCCACGACGAAGGCTATCTGGATCTGCGGGAAACCTTCATCGATGGGAGCTTCGCATCAGCGAAGCAGGGAGGCGCCGGCGTGGGCAAGACGAAGCGCGGGAAGGGCACGAAGATCATGGCAATCGCCGATCGCCATGGACTACCGGTCGCGGTTCACATTGAGAGTGCCACGCCGCACGAAGTCACCCTGGTCCACGCAACCCTCGCGCAGCGGTTTGTCAAGCCGTTCCCTGTGCGTCTCATCGGTGACAATGCCTACGAGTCGGACCGCCTGGATGCCGACCTGGCCCGCCGTGGCGTGGAACTGATCGCCCCGCACCGCAGAACGCGAACATCGCGGACCCAAGACGGTCGCCCCCTGCGTCGCTACCGACGGAGGTGGAAGATCGAGCGACTCTTTGCCTGGTTCCAGAATTTTCGGCGGCTCGTTGTCCGCTACGAGCGATACGCCGAGAATTTTCTCGCGATGCTACACCTCGCCTGCTGCCTCATTCTCTTGCGAGGTTTATGAGATGGCTTCTAGCCCTGGCCGTGGGGATCCGCAGAGTTCCAGAGACCACAGTTATCGACTGTAGACGGTACGGCCAGGGACATCATGACCAAAGTCGCTATTAACGGACTCGGGCGAATCGGACGGGCCACCCTCAAACTCGTGATGGACACACCTGGCCTCGAGCTGGTCGCCGCGAACGACCTCGGGGCCTCCGACAACATTGTGTATCTCCTGAAGTACGACACGGTTTACGGACGGTATGAGAAGACCGTCATCGCAGGAGATGACGGAACCCTCACCATCGGCGGGCATCAGTTGACGCTCCTGCGCGACCGTGATCCCGCTGGCCTGCCGTGGAAGTCCCTGAACGTGGACATCGTGTTCGAATGCACCGGCGCGTTCACCAGACGTGAAGACCTCGAAGCGCACATCCGTGCCGGCGCCCGATTTGTCATTCTGTCAGCACCCTCGAATGGTGACGATGTGCAAACGATCGTTCACGGCGTCAACACGCCATCAAGTGGCACGGCGATCATCTCGTGCGCGAGTTGCACGACCAACTGTATTACCCCCGTGATGGAGATCTTAGGACGGCGGATCGGCGTCAAAAAGGCGATCATGACGAAGTTTCACGCGTACACTGCCAGCCAGGCCATCGTCGACGCGCCTCACAAACACAT
This sequence comes from uncultured bacterium, assembly GCA_967797525.1. Lineage (GTDB taxonomy): Bacteria > Sysuimicrobiota > Sysuimicrobiia > Sysuimicrobiales > Humicultoraceae > JBGPNN01. The sequence goes on from CBRGMJ010000430.1 coordinate 1,583, forward strand.
CCGAAGAGGTCGCGCTGGCGCCGCGAACTTCGTGCCGACATCCACGGGCGCTGCAGTTGCGACCACCAAAGCGCTGCCGGACTATCAGGGCCGCTTCGGTGGCGTTGCCGTCCGCGCGCCCGTCCCTGTCGGATCGCTCGCAGACATCGTCGCTCTCGCGAGCAGGCCGACGACGGTCGAGGAGGTGAACCGGGTGTTTTCGGAGGAGGCCGAGGGTGAACGCTATCTGGGCGTCCTCGGCGTGACCACAGACCCGATTGTCTCGTCGGACATCATCAAGGATTCGCGGGCGTCGGTGGTGGATCTCAGCATGACGCTCGTCGTCGACGGCGATCTGGTCAAGGTGATGAGTTGGTATGACAACGAATGGGGGTATTCGAGTCAGTTGGTCCGAGAGGCGTTGCGGATCGCAAAAGATATGGCGTGATGATCGCCGCGCGCAAGCGGATGCGGATTCCCTTCTGAACATTCACGGTGGAGTCCTTCAAACTGGGAACATGACTATCTCGCAGATTCTTGGTTTCGTCGGAACCGGTTTGGTAGTCGTCGGATACGTCCCGCAGATTGTGCACCTGATCAAGCAACGCTGCACCGCGGGAATCAGCATCCCGGCGTTCTCGCTTTGGTGGTCAGCGTCCTTACTGTTCCTGATACATGCGATGCT
>CBRGMJ010000431.1:0-2220 GCA_967797525.1 uncultured bacterium
GATGCGCATCTTTCAAGAGGAGATCTTCGGCCCGGTGCTCAGCGTCTGCCGCGTGCGGGACTTCGACGAGGCGGTCGAGGCCGCCAACGACGTGCCGTTTGGGCTCGCATCGTCGATCTACACACAGGATCTGACAAAAGCGATGAAGTTCGTCGATCGCAGCGAGGTCGGCATCGCCCACGTCAACAACCCGACGGTCGGTGGTGAAGCGCACCTGCCCTTTGGGGGCTCAAAGGCGACCGGCGTCGGCCCGCGCGAGCAGGGCAGCGTGGCGATCGACTTCTATAGCGAACTCAAGGTTGTCTACCTAGACTACACGGGCACGCAACGGTCGGGCAGCTTCTTCTAGCACACGCCGCCGATGGGCGCCGTCGCTGAGAGCCTCCCCACGGGCACACGCGGTCGCCTCCTGCGGCGTCTGCCGTCGGCGTCGCTGCTGCTGGCCATCATCGTCGTCTGGGAGGGGGCGAAGGCGCTCTTCGCCATCCCCGACTACCAGCTGCCGCATGTGCACGATATCCTCAGCGTCTTCATCAGCCGCGGCGGGTCGGGCCACTACTGGACCCTGCTGATCGCCCGGAGCGTGGCCTACACGGCCTGGGAAGCCCTGGTGGGTTTTGTGCTTGGCGGCGCCGGGGGATTGGCGCTCGCCGTCGCGTTCGCGTACTCCCGGTTGCTCGAGCGCGGTCTCTTGCCGTACGTCGTGGCGTCGCAGACGGTGCCGATCCTGGCCATTGCCCCGATGATCGTCGTCTGGCTGGGACCGGCCTCGTGGCTGTCGAAGGCCATGATCGCCGCCTACCTGACGTTCTTCCCGGTCACCATCAACATGTTACGCGGTTTCAAGTCCGTCGACCCCGATGCCGTCGCGCTGATGCGGTCGCTGGCCGCCGCGCCGCGCCAGGTCTTCCTGAAGCTACAGTTTCCCGCGGCGCTGCCGTATCTGTTTACGGCGCTGCGCATCTCGGCCACGGCCAGCGTCATCGGCGCCATCGTCGGCGAACTGCCCGTGGGCAGCCGGTTTGGGATGGGCGTCGAGATCATCAACGCGGCGCAGTACTACAATTCCTGGCCGGCACGCCTGTGGGCCGTCGACATCGTCGCCGCGTCGATCGGTATCGGTTTCTACCATGTCGTCGCGGCCGTGGAGCGGCGCGTCGTCCGGTGGCGTCCGGCCGACGCAGGTGACCAGTGGCAGTAGACCGCGGGCCAATCATCTCAGTACAAGGCGTCAGCAAGGTCTTTGGCGCCGGCGCGCAGCGCACGCACGCGCTTGACGGGGTGTCCCTCGACATCGAGTCTGGCGAGTTCACCTCGATCATCGGTCCGTCGGGCTGCGGCAAGTCGACGTTGCTACGGATCGTCGGCGATCTGGTCGAGCCCTCGAGCGGCACCGTGACGGTCAAGGGTAAGACACCGCACCAGGCCAGGCTGGACCGCGACTACGGTATCGTGTTCCAGACCCCGGTGCTCTACGAGTGGCGCACGGTGCGGCGCAACGTCGAGTTGCCGCTCGATGTCATGGGCACGCCGCGCGCTGAGTGGCACTCACGCACCAACGGGATGCTGCACATGGTCGGGCTCAAGGCGTTTGCCGACCACTATCCGTGGCAACTGTCCGGCGGGATGCAACAGCGCGTCGCCATCGCGCGGGCGCTGGTCTTCAACCCTTCGATCCTGTTGATGGATGAACCGTTTGGCGCGCTCGATGAGATGACGCGCGAGCGTCTGAACACCGAACTGATGAACATCTGGATCCAGACGTCGGCGACCGTGCTGTTCATCACGCACAGCATCCCCGAGGCCGTCTTCCTCTCGAGCCGGGTGATGGTGATGAGCCCTCGACCGGGGCGCATCGATCGCGTCGTGACGATCGACCTGCCCCGGCCGCGTACCGCCCACACCCGCGCGACGCCGCGGTTCTTCGAGCTGGTCACGCAGGTCCGCGAGGGGCTGCGCGAAGACCCAGCCGTGACCGGCGCCTGATGCGCCAGTACCTGCCCGCCGCGCTCGTGTTCGTTGCGGCGATCGCCGCGTGGGAAGGGTTTGTGGCGGTCTTCAAGATCCCGTTCTACCTGCTGCCGGCGCCGCGGGTCATCGTGCAGACGTTTTGGAGCAACATGCCCGTGTTGTTCGAGATCGGCTTGTACACGTTTCGCGAGGCGCTTGCGGGCTTCGCGATCGGATGTAGCACGGGCGTGCTGGCCGCCATGCTTGCCA
>CBRGMJ010000432.1:0-2220 GCA_967797525.1 uncultured bacterium
TTCGCAGCCCGCCAGCACGAGATCGTACCGTCCGATCGTACGGATCGCGGCTGCCAGGAGCCGGGCCTTCACCGGCCCGGAGAGGTTTGGGCTGTTGGGATCGTCAACCACGACAGCCTCGTCCGCCCCCATCGCCAGCGCGAGACGCACAGAGTCGCCGACCGTCGCCTGGGGGGCGATGGTCAACGCCGTCACCTTCGAACCGGTCTTGTCTTTGATTTGCAGCGCGACTTCAAGCGCGTTTTCGTCGTATGTCGACAACACCAGCGGGCGGCCCTCGCGGACCTGCCGGTGCGTGGCCGGGTCGATCGCAAAATCCCGCACCGGGAGCTCGGGATCGACGACCTGCTTGAGACAGACGATGATCTCCATGTCGCCTCCGTGGCCAGGGTTCCCGTCAGCCGGTCGCGAGGAGCTGTCGCGCGATCACCATGCGCTGGACCTCCGAGGTCCCCTCATAGATCTCGGTGATCTTCGCGTCGCGGAAGTAACGCTCGACAGGGTAGTCCTGGATGTAGCCGTAGCCGCCAAACAACTGGACCGCCTTGTGGGCCGCAAACATCGCCGTCTCCGAGGCGGACAGCTTGGCCATTGCGGCTTCGCGGGTGCACGGCCCGCCCTGGTCCAGCAGCGACGCGGCGCGATAGGTGAGCAGACGCCCGGCGTCCAAACGGGTCGCGATGTCCGCCAGCGCCCACTGCACCGCCTGGAACTGCGCAATGGGCCGGCCAAACTGTTGACGCTGGAGCACATGGGCCCGGGACTCCTCCAAACACGCACGCGCGATCCCCAGCGACTGAGCGGCGACGCCGATGCGGCCGCCGTCCAGGGACGACAAGGCGATCCGCCCGCCCAGGCCCCGGCCGCCGAGCAGGTTGCCGGCGGGCACCCGGCAGCCTTCCAACACGACCTCCGCGGTCGATGAGCACTTGATGCCGAGTTTCTTCTCGATCTTGCCGACTCTGATGCCGGGGAACGATTTCTCCACGACGAACGCGGACACGCCGCGAGCCCCGGCTGTGGATTCAGTACGGGCATACACGATGCAGACATCGGCTTCGACGGCGTTTGTCACGAAGGCTTTTGTTCCCCACAGAATCCACTCACCGTCCTTCAACGTCGCGGTCGTGCGCAGCGACATTGCGTCGGAACCCGACGTAGGCTCGGTGAGACAGTAGCATCCGAGTCGTGTGCCGGTCGCCAGGTCGCGCAGGTAACGGCCCTTCTGGTCCTCAGTACCCCACTTCAAGATGGGCGTACAGACCAAGGCGTTGTTGACGGTTACGATGGTCTGGAATCCCGCCGACGCCCGGGCGAGTTCTTCCTGGGCGATCACGTTGGCGATCTGATCCATCCCCGCGCCGCCGTACTCCTCGGGCACCGTCAGACCCAAGAGGCCCAGTTCCGCGGCCTTCGCGATGATATCGGCGGGATATCTGGGGTGGTGATCAAGATCGGCGGCGACCGGCAGGAGTTCGCGCGCCGCGAACTCTCGGACCGTGCCCTGGATCAAACGGTGTTCGTCGCTGAGGCGAATGGTCATGCGTAATAGCAGCCTTCTGGGATTGCCGGAGCCAATCCTCTTCCTCAGTCTGTCCGCCTCGGCCGGGGCAGGAGTGCGGCGCCGGGCCGGTGTAGAGGACTGGCGCCCGTGACGGAGACGATTGTCGTCCTTGTCGTTTTGGCCGCCGCGACGGCGGCTGCCCTGGTACTGCGCACCTCCCATCGGTTCATGCGTACGCGCGACCGGCTTGTGACGCACGTGCGCACGGCCGCGCCTGAGATTGCCGTTCGACACCCGACTGACACCGGTTTCGTTGCCGACGTGGTGGGTGCTGTGGTCGACGTCGACCTGGCCAGCCTGCTGCGTGTCCGGCCGGCGGGGGTCCCAGAGGCCGAGTGGTTCGATCAGATCATCGATCGCATCCGGGCCCAGGTACCGGCGCCGCGCCCGGCGCCGTTCGCTCTGGTCCAGGACCGGATCATGCCCCTGCTGAGACCCATGACGTATGTCGCGCTCTTCGAACGCTACCCTCCCGCCCTGCGTTTGGCCTGGCGCTCCTTCGCCGAGGACGTGGCCGTGACGTACGTGATCACCGCCCTGCATCAGAGGACGATTGTCACGCGGGGCATGCTCGAGGCGTGGGCACAGAGCGTCGACACCGTCCACACCCTGGCTGTGGAGAACCTGCGACAACAGAGTGCGCACGTCCTGGACGA
>CBRGMJ010000433.1:0-2199 GCA_967797525.1 uncultured bacterium
GGTCTAGGTCTGGTACTTGATGAGGCCATCATCAAACGGTACCGGCAGGACTGAGCGATACACACTGCGGCTGGGGGCAGCGTATGCCTGAACTGAGAATGAATCAAGCGATCCGCGAGGCATTGGCTGACGAGATGCGCGCGGACCCAACTGTGCTCGTGCTGGGCGAGGACGTCGCCGTGGCGGACGGCGTGTTTAAGGCGACCGAAGGCCTGCTCGCGGAGTTTGGACCGTTGCGTGTCCGAGACACGCCGATCTCGGAAACCGCGATCCTCGGCGCCGCCGTTGGCGCCGCCATGGCCGGGATGCGTCCCGTCGCCGAGATCATGTTCATCGAGTTTCTTGGGGTGGCGCTCGATCAGATCGTGACGCAGGCCGCGAAAATGCACTACCTCTCTGCCGGCGCGTTCTCGGTCCCGTTGGTCGTCCGCGCGTCTTCGGGCGCCGGCCTCGGCTTCGGGGCGCAGCACTCGCAGACTCTGGAGACCTGGCTCTTGAACACGCCGGGGCTAAAGGTCGCCAGTCCTTCTGGGCCGATGTCGGCTTACAGGCTGCTCCGCGCTGCTATCCGTGACCCAAATCCTGTTGTCATCCTAGAACCTCGCGCACTCTATGGAGTGCGCGAGACATTTGACCCCCACACCGTCCCGGTCGACGGGCTTGGGATCGCCCGGAGAATGCACAACGGCGACGCCGTAACGATCGTGGCTCTGGGGCAGATGGTCAGGCTGGCTTCGAGCGCTGCGGCGTCCGTGGCTGACCGATGGCCCGCTGACCTATGGGATCTCGAAACCCTCCTTCCGTGGGACCGTGCCAGCGTCCTCGAATCGGTCAAGCGCACGGGACGGTTGATCGTGGTTGAGGAGAACCCGCAAACGGGAGGCTGGGGCACGGAAGTCGTCGCGTACGTGGCCGAACGTGCCTGGTCCTCGCTCAAAGCGCCGCCGGTGCGCATTTGCTGCCCCGACGCACCGGTGCCCTTCGCCGGGAAGCTTGAGCGGCGATACCTGCCGTCTGAGACGTGGGTGGCAGACCAGATACAGGCGTTGTGCACTGATGGACGCAGGATCGCGCCGTGGTGGGAGGCCGTCTGACGTGGACATCCTGCAAGAACTCGGACGCCCCAACGTCACCGACGCCACGCAGCGGCGCGGACTTCTTCACTCAGGCAGCCGCGCGAGCCTGCTCGACCGCATGGTCGAGATTCGTGTCTTCGAGGAACAGGTCCAACGGCTATTCATGAAAGGCCTTATCCCTGGGACGACGCACACCTGCCAAGGTCAGGAGGCCGTGTGTGTCGGCGTTGCCAGCGTGGTGCGAACCGGCGACCCTGTGCTCTGCACGTACCGTGGCCATGGCTGGGCGCTGTCGCTCGGCCTGCCACCTGTTGCGGCGCTTGGGGAGATTATGGGCAAGACTGTGGGGTGCACAGGGGGCCTCGGCGGTTCGATGCACCTCTCCGATCGCTCGGTCGGTTTTTGGCCCACCATCGCCATCATCGGGGCCCAGCTTCCGATCGCCGCAGGCGCAGCAATGGCGAGTCAGATCAGGGGCGACGGCGCAGTCACGGTTGCCGTGTTCGGCGACGGCGCGGTCAACATCGGGGCCTTTCACGAGGCGCTCAATCTGGCCGCGGTCTCGTCACTGCCGGTCGTGTTCATCTGCGAGAACAACCTCTACGGCGAGTACTCGCGGATTGACCGCACCACGGCCGTCTCCGATATCGCGTCGCGGGCCACCGCGTACAACATCCCCGGTGTGATCGTCGACGGACAAGCCATCGACGATGTCAGGGCGGCCGCGCGGGCCGCCATCGACCGTGCCCGCGCCGGGGACGGGCCAACGCTCATCGAGGCCAAGACGTATCGGTACGTCGGACACTCACGGTCGGACCCGGCGAAGTATCGTTTGGCGGGCGAACTCGAGACCTGGCAGGCCCGCGACCCCATTGCGCTCCTGGCCGCGACCATTCGGCCCAAGGCGCCCGATCAGCTCATCGTGTCGCTGAGAGACCGATGGGAAACGGTGATGGCGGACGTCGTCGAGACGGTGCTGGCTGCGCCTGAGCCTGAGGAGCGCGACATGTTTCAGCATATCTATGCGGCGATCCCGTAGCGAGCGGCGCGTAGTGGATCAATCACATCGACCCACTACCGATAGGCGGCCAGTCTTGCCGATGATAACGTTCTCTAGTAGAAT
>CBRGMJ010000434.1:0-2197 GCA_967797525.1 uncultured bacterium
GCTCCACCAGATCTCGCCCAGATGTACACCAGAGCCCGGAATGCCGATGTCCATCCAGATGCGCGGGGTTTGCTCGAACCCCATCTCTCGATCCATCCGATCCCTGCGGACGCGCGCGTCGTCGAGATACAGCACCACCGAGGTCTCGAGCTCGCACGCGTGCGCCATCCCGCCAGGCGTCGGTGATTCGCGGAGATCGTCGATCTTGCCGATCAGAGTCCCCCAGAAGAGAGACGTGCACATCGCCCCGGTTCGGTAGTGCAGTTCGTTGCCCGCAACGGCCATATACGGCGGATTGACACCGTGTCCGCTGACCACCACGATCCGCGTAAACCCATGGTGCGCGATGCTGAGCAACACGTCGAGCAGATACTGGATGATGTGGTTCCACTGGATCGTAATCGCGCCGGGAAAGTGCATGTGGTGGGCATCGAAGGCGAAAGGGATGACCGGCAGGACCACGACTTCGTCGGGAATCCGCCGTCCGACCTGATAGCAGAGGTGGCTGACGATGTAGTTGTCGGTGTTGAGGGGGAGATGCCGGCCGTGCTGCTCCATAGCGCCGATGGGCACGATCGCCACCCGGCCCTGACCCGCAGCGTCCTTGAGCTCTTCCCACGTCAGGTTGCCCCAGAGGAACCGTTCCTGTCGGGTCAGATCCACGGGCGCCTCCCGCTCCTAACCCTTCCGGGTGGATGAACCATACCGCGGCATCCAGTACTCGCGGTACCATTGCTCGCACTCCGCGCCGCAGAAATCCAGCGACCGGTCATCGATCTCCACACGCCAGATCCGCCGCGGGATCAACCGCCCGCAGAGGACGCAGTTCGTGACGGTCGTTTCGTACCACGCCCGCCGGATTTCGATCCACTCTCCCATTGGCGTCTCCCCTGCGCCCTCAGGCGGCGATCCCGCAGCCGCTGCGTGGCTCTCGGGTCGAGTGTGACTTCGGGGGCCTCGCCGGTCAGGACGACGCCATAGACCGCACGGGCCTTGGCGGCGGAGACGAAACCCTCGCGTACATCCTCGAGAACATTTTCTGGGTCCCGTTCGAGCGGGCCGCCGTATCCTCCACCACCCGGCGTCTGGTACCTGATCACGTCGCCGCGCTTGAGCAGGACGTTGGTGAACTTGGTCGGCGACATGGTCCCAAAGACGTCGGAGAAGGGTCGAAACCGATTCGTCCCGGCCGGCCGAACGAGCAGCCGAGTCCGGCCGCCGTCCATGCCGCCGAAGAGTCCCCAAGGGGCCAGTCGCGCGCGGTCAAAGAGCGCGCTCACCGTGATCTCCGGGGCCGTCACTTCAAGGGTGCGCACGATGCCCAGCCCGCCCCGGTGCCGTCCCGGGCCACCCGAGTCCGCGACGAGTCCGTAGTCCCACGTCAGGAACGGATAGCGGGTTTCAAACACTTCGACGGGCGTATTTCGACAGTTGCTGTGACGGGTGATTTCGCCGCTGTTGCCGTCCTTCCTCGCCGTCGCGCCCGTCCCCATGCCGTCGAAATGGTAGTTGCTGTAGTACTGACCCGTGGCGGGATGGACCCCACCAAACAACAGATTGCTGCTCGACCCCCCGCTGGCGGCTGCCACGCGATCCGGGACCGCCTGCGCCAGCGCCGCCAGAAGCAGGTCAATGATCTTTGGCTGCGTATCGGTGTTGCCCCCCACGCACGGCCCCGGGTGCTGGACGTTGACCACCGAGCCCGGCGGCGCAATGATCCGGATCGGCCGGTAACAACCCGAGTTGCGGGGGATCAGGCTGCGGGGGTCGACGACCGAGAAGACCGCATTGTACACCGCCGCCGCGACCACCGTAAACGGGCAGTTCATCGGGCCCCGCACCTGTGGGCTGCTGCCCGTGAAATCGAACAGGATCTCATCGCCGCGTACGACGACGGTCACGCGGATCTTGAACGGGTCGCGCGTCACGCCGTCGTCCTCTACCCACATCTCCGAGCCATACTCGCCGTCGGGCAACTCGTCGATGTGCGCCCGCATCAGCCGCTCGGAGTGATCGAGCAGCGCCCGGCTGCCCTCGCGGATGAGCACCACGCCGTGCTTCTGCGCCAGAGCGGTCAGCCGGCGCTCCCCCACGTTGAGGGAGCCGATCATGGCATGAAAATCCCCCCACGTATTGCGCGGCGTGCGGTGATTGGTCAAGATGATGCGCCAGATATCCTCGACGTGCTCGCCGCGGC
>CBRGMJ010000435.1:0-2189 GCA_967797525.1 uncultured bacterium
GCTCCTGCAGCGAGTGTTGATAGCCGCCCGGCGCCTTCCCCTTGCGGCTCTCCAGATCCAGCAGGTTGCGCCCGCGCATGAAGCGGAACTGCGCGCCCAGTTCGGGATCGAGACGCCCAAAGATCTCTTCCGCACCGTCGAGCAGCCCATCGATGCGCTCGAAGGGCCGCAGCGGCGGCCGGCCGAGCGCGTCCACCGCCAGATCCCACGGCCGCAGCGGCTCGACGCCCAGGGTGGCGCGCCGGCGATCACGAAGCCGCCGCGCCACGAGCATGACCACCTGTTCGACGGCGTCGTGGAACAGGAGACAGTCCGCGGGCGTGTAGTCGAACCGCTCGCGCTCGCGAAACACATACTCGCGATAGTCCACGCACCCCGCGTTGCGCGCGATGTTGTGGCGAAGCGCCAGCAGGTCATCAAAGATCGCGTCGAGCCGCTCTCGATCCCGCATGCGCCGACGGACGATGGCCTCCCAGGCCTCTTGTCGCACCGCCCGGTCGGGTTCTTCCAAATACCGCGCCATCTGCGGGAGCGTGTGGTCGCTCCCGCGGTAGGTGACGTTCATGGCCCCGGCGATCTTTTGGAACTGCTGCCTCAGGTTCGCCTCGTCAGTCTCGAGCGGGATATTCTCCGCCCGGAACAGGGCCACCTGATTGTCAATCTGCCGATCCAACACCGCATACCGGCGAGGCAACGCTCGCCGGTATGCGGAACGTAGATAGGCTTCGTTCAACGCGTGCGCCGGCGGCTTGAGCCTCGGGATGATCTCTCGAACATGGAAGAGATAGGCCCGCTCGCGCTCGGGGTCGTCGGTTTGACACGTCATCGCCGTGTACCGGCGCGCCCGCTCCTCTTCGAGCACCGCGAAGAGCTCGCTCCCATCCTCCAGCCAGCGCTCCAGCGCCTTGGGTGAGTCGGGACGGGCGTCCAGCAGCCGCGTGAACAACGGTTCGATCTGCGCCCAATCACCGGCATCGGCCCGCGCCGGGACGAAGCGGCGTGGGTAGGTGCTCTCGAGATCGACGGTCAGCGGCACGCAAACCCCCTCTAGGACCTGGACACGTGTTGCTCCTCGACCTTCACCACTTTCAAGAAGTTCGTCGTCCCCTGGCGGCCAAGCGGGAATCCCGCGGTGACGACGACCAACTCGCCGAGCCTCGCGGCCCCCACCTCGACCGCCGATCGCACGCCGCGGTCCACCAGCTCATCGAGAGTCGAGGCCGGATCGACCAGCACCGCGCGGACGCCCCAGGTGAGACAGAGTTGCCGCCACGTCGCTGTGGTGTGCGTGACGGCGACGATCGGTCGCCGGGGGCGGAACCGCGACACCCGCCGCGCCGTGCTGCCGGAATCGGTGGACGCGACGATCGCCGCGGCCCCCACCGCCTCGGCGGCCTGACAGGCGGCCAGGGCAATCGCTTCACCCGTGTCGGTGCCGCGCTCCCGCGCGCGCTCGCGAAGGATCAAGTCATAGGGGAGCGCGGCCTCGGCGCGCGCCGCGATCGTCGCCATGGTCGTTACGGCTTCGACCGTGTGCCCCCCGACCGCCGTCTCGGCGGACAGCATCAACGCGTCGGTGCCGTCAAACACCGCGTTGGCCACGTCGGCGGCCTCCGCACGAGTCGGCCGCGTGTGGACGATCATGCTCTCGAGCATCTGGGTAGCGGTGATTACTGGTTTCCCCAAGCGGTTGCACAATCCGATGATCGTCTTTTGCACGATGGGGACTTCCTCGATCGACGTCTCGACGGCCAGATCGCCACGCGCGACCATCACCCCATCGGCAGCCGCGACGATCTCATCGATCCGATCGAGCGCCCGGCGCCGCTCGATCTTGGCGATCAAGCGGGGACGGGCACCCTGCGCGGCCGCCAGCGTCCGGACGCGCCCGATATCCTCGGCGCTCTCGACAAATGAGAGCCCGATGAAGTCCACCTCGTGGGCCACGCCCCATTCGAGATGCCGGACGTCGTCATCGGTGAGCGCCGGGACGCTCAGTGCCACGTCGGGCAGGTTGAGACCGGCGTGTTCTCGCAGATGCCCGCCGCACTCCACCTCGCATCGCACGTGCGATCCGCCGACTTCGCGCACGAGGAAGATCAGCTCGCCGTCCTGCAGGAAGATCCGATGGCCCGGACGCAGGTCTGCGACCAGGTGTGGGTACGCGACGGGGATTTCACCGTGTGTCG
>CBRGMJ010000436.1:0-2182 GCA_967797525.1 uncultured bacterium
CACCGCCGAACGCGCCATGCGCATCGTCGTAGCCATCGGCCCGGCGGCGAGCGCCAGTGCCGGTAGCACGAGATACGTCAGGAACGTGGCGGGGTGCTCGGCCGGATGGACGTAGCCGCCCGACGGCAGCACCCGCAGCCATAGCGCGAACACGTACACGAGCATTGGCCCGACGACGAACACCGGGACCGAGAACCCCAGCAGGGTCACGGCCGACGTCAGCGGATCGTAGACGGTCCCCCGGCGGCGGGCCGCGAACACACCCGCCGGGACCCCGATCGCGACCGCGAGGCTGATGGCCGGGATGATCAATTGAAGGGTGCGACCCAGACGCACGGCCAGATCCGCGGCCACGGGCCGGTCGGTGATGAGCGATCGCCCAAAGTCCCCGCGGAGCACGTGCGTGAGCCACTCAACGTAGCGCGTCACCGCCGGACGGTCGAGCCCCAATTTCTCGCGTACGGCCTGCAGTTGCTCCGGTGTCGGGTTGGCGTCCATCCCGCCCAGGATGACGTGCGCGGGATCGCCGGGCAGCAGATAAATGGAAAAGAAGACGACCGATGCCACCACCCACAGCAGTCCCAGGGCCGTGGCCATCCGCCGGATCAGATACGCCTTCACACGACCCTCTAGGGTTCGATCTGCGTCGAGCGTGCCGCCAGCAACTTGTCGACCGCGTCCTTCAGAATCATAGAACGGGTGCGCTGAATCTCCTTGTGCCAGCCTTGCTCTTTGGCGATGCGCTCCTGGACGGCCGCGTCGACGGCCGCGATCTGCTCTCGGGGCACGCACACGACCCCGTCCTCGTCGGCAACCATCAGGTCGCCCGGCCGGATCTCAGCGGTGCCGAACACGATCGGATAGTTCAACTCGCCCGGCGGCACGTTCATGCACGGCGCGCAGGGCGTCAGCCCGGCCGCGTAGATGGCGAAGCCGGCGCGCCGTGTCTCGTCCACGTCGCGCACCAGTCCGTCGGTGATCAGACCCGCGACACCCCGCGCCTTCGCCATCGTGCTCATGACCCCGCCCCACAGGCTGAAGCGGGGCGAGTACGCGCCGACGACCACGATCACATCGCCGGGCTTTGCGATCTCGATCGCCTTCAGGGGCAGCAGTTCGTCGCCCGGCGTGACTTGCGCCGTGATCGCCGGGCCGACGATGCGGGGGCAGCCGGTGTACACCGGCTTGATGTCGTGCGGCAGCGTCTGCCGCTTGAAAAAGGCATCGGAGATATTGGCGGTAGCGTACTCGTGGAACCGGGTGTACGACGATGGATCGGGGCGGGTGATGGACAACCGGAGTTTGAACTCAACAGTAACACGATCGCTCATGCTGACCCTCCAGTGGGTGTTTCGAGTGAAGTGGTTCTCACGATTTTGTCCCGGCGGGCAGCCGGCGAAAGGCTTCGATGACGCGTATGAGCTCTTGGATCGCCCCCTCGACGAGGGTTCGTCCCCGCGCGGGGTTGGCGATGGTCGGATCGCCCGTGATGCCGGTCTCAGAGATTTCACGGCTCGTCACCCAGAAGTGGGCTGCGGCCTTGCCCAGCGCGGGCTCGCCGGCGGATCTCATCACCTGGCCGTGAAAGGGCGCGAACCGATCGGGTCGCGCTTGCGCCATGTCGACCCGGTCGGGGTAGAGATGCAGGGCCACCGACGTCTCGGGTTCGCCGCCGTGTCCCAGCACGGCACTGAGATTCTCGTAAAGGGGCGGCGCCAGGTTGATGATGGTGCCCCAAGGGAAGAACGACCCCACGAGCGCGCCCGTGTCTGCGCGGACGCGCCGCGCGGCGACCTCGACGTACGCGTTGTTGCTGCGATGGTTATCGACGAGCAACAGGTGGGTCACCCCGTGCCGGATGAGGCTGCGCAAGGTGTCCTCAACGAGGGCGATGAGCGTCTCGGCCCTCAGCGTCACCGCGCCCGGGAAGTCCGCCGACGACACCCCGTAGCCGTGCGGAAGGGTCGGCGCGATCAGCGAGTCGGTCTGCTCGGCAGCGGCGTCGGCGACGTGCTCCGCCACGAGGAAGTCCAGCCCCATCGGCATGTGCGGCCCGTGCGGCTCCAGAGCCCCCAGCGGGATCAGGACCACGGGGCGGCGCGCCAATGCGGCAGCCACCTGCGTCCAGGTCATGCGGGCGAGGTGGCGCGTTACGGTCGCGTCCATGGACGGAGACACACCT
>CBRGMJ010000437.1:0-2181 GCA_967797525.1 uncultured bacterium
TGGCGGACGGTGCCCGAGGCCGCCAACGCTATCCGCGCGCTAGCCGCTGAGGCGAGGATCGCCTGGGTCGAGCAGCCACTGGGCCGCGCGAACCTGGACGGCCTGCGGATGCTGCGCCAGCGCACCGGCGTGCCCATTATGGCCGACGAAAGCCTGCAGACCCTTCGGGACGCTTACGCGGTCGCCCGGGCGGAGGCGGCCGACGTCTGGAACGCCTACGTGGTCGAGGCCGGGGGCTTGATGGCCGCGGCCGAGATCTTCGCGTTGGCCCGTGCGCTCGACATCCCATGCATCATCGGCAGCCAGGCGGAGCTCGGCATCGGGACCGCGGCGGCCGCGCATCTCGGCGTCTCGCTGCCGAATCTCCCGTATCCGTGCGAGACGTTCGGCCCGCTGCGCTACGCGCGGGACATCGTCAACCCCGCCCCTCGGATCGAACGGGGGACGCTGTATGCGTCCGACGCCCCGGGGCTGGGCGTGCGACTCGACCCCGACACACTACGCGCATGGCAGGTCAATGAATAGGAGCGTGATGATGAAACCGACGCGCCGTCATGTTCGGCTCACTTTTGTCAAAACCGGCGAGTCTGCCGTTGCCGAGCTACTCGAGGACGAGGCGCCGGCGGTCTGTCGCGCGGTATGGGACTCGCTCCCGCAGGAGAACACCACGATGCACGGGCAGTTCTCGGGAGCGGAGGTGTTCATCCTCATAAACCCGTTGACCACGCCCCAGGAGAACCAGACGCAAATCCCATTGCCTGGTGAAATCTTGTACTTCTTCGACCCCGGCGGCGGCGTCCAGAGCGCCAACCCCATCGGCGAGATCTGTCTCGTCTACGGCCGCGGTGTCATCCTGAAGGGATGGGAAGGCGTGCCGACGTTTGCGAGTCTGTTTGCGCGCATCCCGGGCGATTGGAAGTACGAATGGCCCGAATTCGCCGAGGCCTGCCGCAACGTGCGGCGGGTCGGCCCGCAGCGGTTGCGCATCGAGCGCGCCTGAGCCGCGCGCCGGTTACCGAAACTTTCCGAGCAAATAGCCGCCGTCGACGGGCAGGCAGACGCCGGTGATGAACGAGGCCTCATCGCTGCAGAGGAACAGCGCCGCCTGGGCAATCTCCTCCGGTCGCCCCTTGCGGCCGAGCACGCTGCGCGCGATCTGAAAGCGCAGGTGCTCCTCCGTGACCGGGTGGGTATCGATGGCACCGGGCGCAATGGCATTGACCCGGATGCCCTGGCGGCCAAAGTCGATGGCCATGGACCGGGTGAGCTGGATCACACCGGCCTTGATCGTGATGTACGGCGCCTGATTGGGAAACGGCAGCACGCCGCCCACCGACGCCAGGTTGATGATACTGCCGCCCTCGCTCATCGCCGGCACGGCATATTTCGAGCAGAGAAACATGCCCGTCAGCCCGATGCCAATGGATCGGTTCCAGTCTTCGAGCGAGCAGTCCACGACATTGCCAAAACCGCTCAAGAGCGCCGCGTTGTTGATCAGGATGTCCACACGCCCTCGGGCCGCGACCGTGGCGCGCACCATGTGCTCGACGTCGGCCGCCTGAGCGACGTCGCAGGGGACGAAGACGCACTCGCCGCCGGCCGCGGTGATCTCCGACGCGGTGGCGGCGCCGCGCGGCTCATCAATATCGGCGATCGTGACGCGGGCGCCCTCGCGCGCAAACAGCGCGGCAGTCGCGCGGCCGATGCCGTGGGCGCCGCCGGTAACGATCGCCGTTCTTCCTTTGAGTCTCATCGTCGCCTCTCCCACGCCGGCAGCCCATTGTGCGGCCGCCGGTTGATCTCACCTGTACGCTCCAGCGACGCCAGGTGGCCCTGCGCGCACCACACCCACCGTTGCGGCGCGTCGCCGAGTGTGAAGTGCGCGCGCAGCGCTTCGGCAATCGCCGCAAGAGCGACGGGCTCCGAAGCCGCCGACAGCATGCCACCGACCACCCGGTGACACTCTACCGCATGGTCTCGCGCACGACGAATGAATGCGACCGCGTCGCCGCCCTCTTTGACAGGATAGTGGCAGCCCATCAAACGGTCGGCGCCGATCCGCGACAGCCGCTCCTGCGTCTCGATGTAGACGAGCGCGTCGAAGTACGATGGGGGCAGGACTATGGGATCGAGCACCGCATCACCGGCCACCAAGCTGTGCGACCGGCGGTCATGCAGGAC
>CBRGMJ010000438.1:0-2176 GCA_967797525.1 uncultured bacterium
CCCGCGACGCCGCGTGCCCTGGTCGCGCGCACGGGTCTTGACGTCGTCCGTCTGCGCGCCGGGCTGGAGCGTTTAAGCCTTTATGCCATGGGTCAGCCGACCATCACGCCCGACGATGTGCGCCAGGCGGTGCCGGCTGGTCCTGAGGCGCATACGGATTTCGGGATCGCAAACGCGATCGCGCGGAATGATGTACGGGAAGCGCTGCGAGAAGTGGGGCGCTCGCTCGAGGCGGGCATGGTCCCCTTCATGATTCTGGGTCAGTTGCGGATTGCAGCCGAGCGGCTGCCCGCGCGCCGGATCAAGCCGGCGGTCGATGCCGTCTTTCGGACCGACATCGCGATGAAGTCTTCGGGTGGCGACCCGCGGATCCTCATCGAGCGATTAGTGGTGGAGTTGTGTGAAAGCAGGCGGGTCTGAAGACCCGCCTCTGCGAAGCCGTTACGCGCTGGCTTTCTGCAGCCGCGCCGACAGCCGCGACTTGTAGCGACCCGCCGTGTTGCTGTGGATCATGCCCTTGGTCGCCATCTTGTCGACGAGCGACACGGTTTGACTGAGCGCCGCTTTTGCAGCCGTGACATCCTTGGCGTCGAGTGACGCCCGAATGGCCTTGAGCGCCGTGCGGAGCTTGGACCGCAAGGTCCGGTTGTGCTCGCGGCGTCGGATGTTCTGTCGATTTGCCTTCAGTGCGGACTTGGTGCGCTTGGCCACGGTTCTGGCGTCCTCTCAGTCGCGAAAACTCTCGCAACTACAAAGCGCTCATTGTACCACGCCGTTGGATCATTGCGGCTGCAAGACATCCAGGGCCAATTTCCACTGGCCGTTTCGTTCCCGGGCCCAGATGCGCACGTAGAAGCCGCCCTCTGCTTTGCCGCGCGCCTTGGTGGTGTAGGTGCCCCAGGTATAGCCGAGATCACCGGAGCGGGCCGCTTCTGAGAACCGTGTGTCGGCAGACGTAAATGCCGGCTGCGACGCCAGCCACTGAAGAATCCGTTTGTCCCCGACGATGGGCATCACATTCGGCCGATGAAGCCGGGCGGACGGGGTCAAGTTCGGACGATACGCGCGCGCCTGATCCCGCCGCAACTCGGCGTTCAACAGACCATCGGCTGTGCCGAGCGGGGGAGTCGTATCGTCGTAGTCACCGGTAAACCGGTTGGCCTGTGGTGCGCGGGTAAAGCCTGGCGCAAACGATACGGGTCCGGGGGTATTGATACCGACATCCATCACGACCTTGAAAGACCCGTCACGTTGCCGTTTCCAGACACTGGTGTAGTTGGAATAACGGGGGCGCCCTCCGTCACGTGAGGCACGAACGTTGCGCACCGGTCCGGTGAGGTACCCAAGATCGCCGCTCCCCGCCATGTCGCCGAATCGCGGCTCCCAAATCAGTTGAAGATCGCTTGGCGGATCGGGGTTCTTCGCGATCTGATCTCGTGCGAGTCCGACCTGACCTTCGCTGAAACCCATGGCGTCGGGCGCGAAGTATTCGAGGAACGCCTGCTTCCAGCCGATGACGAGTGCGCGGGCCGCGAAGGCGCGCTCGCTCTCGATCATCTGCGTGAGTGCCTGTGGCAGCGGCTCAGGGGTCTGGCCGGCGAGATGTGCTGGTCCGAGCAGCACGACGAAGACGATCCACGTCAGTGAACCGCGCACGAACGCACTATAACAGGCCGGTCGTGGCGCGCACATTCCTCAGCGGGTCTGCCTTCGACTCCGCTCAGGCCAGGGAAGACCCGCCGCTACCTGCCCGCGGCAGTTTGGTCACAGCAGACTTTTAGCGGCTGACGATTTGGAACGTGCCGGAAGAGGGGCGTTCCGACGAGTATCGGGGTATCGCGCGACCATCGAAGATCTCGATCGTCTTGTAGATGATGAGCTTGTGTTTCGCTTCCGGACCGGGCTCGCCAGCGGCGGCGCCGACCTTACGGACGTAGTCGCGCGTCTCGCGATAGGGAGGCACTCGACCACCGTAGCGTGCGACCGCCCCAGAGCCTGCGTTGTACGCGGCAAGCGCCAACTCCTCGTTGCCCTGATACTGGTCGAGGAGAATGCGCAGATACTGCGTGCCTCCCCGAATATTCTGTGAGGGATCCCACGGGTTGTTGACGCCCAGGCTCCGCGCCGTGGCCGGCATGAGCTGCATCAGGCCCATCGCTCCCTTGGGCGAGAGCGC
>CBRGMJ010000439.1:0-2170 GCA_967797525.1 uncultured bacterium
CCCGGCGCCCGGATCACGATCATCCCCATGTCGGGCGCGGGCCAAGGACAAGGGTTGTTGGTCCGTCAGGGCGATCGTCTCGTCGTCATCGTTGCAGCGGGCGAGGGCGCCGATCGGCTCGGGCTGCTGCGTCCGTTCGTGCGGCTACTGTTGGAGCCGGTCCGCGGGAAAGCGCTGGATCACCTGCAACGGACGGAGCCGATCTTCGCCCAGACCCGCGAGGTGGCCGCCCGTTTTGGCTACCGGTCGTGGCAGGACGTCGTGATCGAGAGTCTGGCGGACGCCACCGCGGTCCGCCTGGCCCTGTCGGGCGATGACGCCGCCGCGGCCCTGCGCGCCTCGTACGCGCGCGGGCTGGTCCTCGTGGATCACTTTAGCGAGCAGTGGGCCGACTACGAGCGCGGCACCGTCCCGCTCGCGGACGCGTACTCCGGCCTGCTGGCCGCGATCAAGGTCGAGGTGGAACTGAAACGCTGGGCCGAGCGGAAGCCGAACTAGTCCCGACGCGTTGTGCTAGAAGCAAGATGCTGTGCCGCCGGGGACGGTCAAGACCGTCGAGCCACCGGTCCGCGTCTGCACCGTCACGTTGATCCCTGACGTCGTCATCCCGCTGAAGATGCTCACGCCGTTGACCTGACCATACGCATCCCCAGGTGTGACCGTGCCGCTGTTGTCAAAGTCCTGCCAAAGGAATACGCTCCGAACCCCCGACTCTGCGTTGGTAACTGTAAAGGCCCCGCTGCTCGAAACAAAACGCATCTCACTCTGGCGCGTGATCGTGGTACCGGTGAGCGTACCGGCGAACGCGCACAGCCGGCTGGCGGTCGGCGCAACCCCGATGGCCGCCGCGGCATTGATCACGCCCGCTCCGAGCTGTGTGTTGGGGCATGAGGATCCCGACGGGCAGACGGCGGTCGACCGGAGGACCGATTGGATGGTCGCGGGGCTCGCGATCCCGCGGGTCAGCATCAGCGCGGCGGTCCCGGCGGCGTGGGGCGTCGCCATGGACGTGCCCTGGAACCCCGCATAGACGAATCCGGCGGATGGGCTCCACGACGTGCTCCAAACGCCAAACAAGCCGGCCCCGCCGGGGGCGGCAATGCCACGCGTGGTCAGCGCTGGGCCACAGGCCGAATACGAGGCCGGTGTAACGGGGCTCGTGTTGCCTGTCGCTGCCACGGGAATGACGTTCGCGTTTCGCGCGGGGTATTCGACGGTGTCGGCCCCGCAGCCGCCGTTGCCGGCGGCAGCGAATATCACCACACCCCGCGTATTGCGCGCATAGTCGATGGCGGTGTCTGTCGTGGGGCTGCCCGTCGAACCGCCGAGACTCATGTTAATGACCTTGGCGCCGTGATCCGCCGCGTACGTGATGCCAGCCGCTACATCGGACATCGAACCGGCACCACACTGTGACGATGGGATGTCCTCCCCGAGCACCCGGATCGCCATGATCTTCGTCCCGGCGGCGCCGCCCCAGTTGACGCCTGCCACGCCCGTCGCGTTGTTTGTGATCGCCGCGACCGTCCCGGCAACGTGCGTACCATGGCTCAGCTGAGTGGGCGCGACCGTCGGACACCCCGGATCCCGGTAGTTGGCGTCATCCGCTCCGTTGAAGAAGTTGTGACTGTTGGTCCCGACCGTGATGCCCGCCAGATCTGCATGGTCGTCGCGGATGCCCGTATCGAGCACAGCGACGATGATTGCGGCCGACCCGGTCGTCACATCCCACGCGGTGGGAAGATTGACCTGGTTGTAGTGCCACGCCTGGTTCGTTGCGAAGAGCGGGTCGTTGGGCGTGGCGCTCGCATACACGTACGTATCCTGTTCAACGTACTCGACGAGCGCGGACGTCCGGTAGGCGGCCATCGCCGTCGCGGCCGAGGCCGCCGGTGCGAGCCGGACGACGTGCACGTCGAGGCGGGCCATGACCCGTATCACCGAGGCGCCGGCCTGATCATGCAGGGCGCTGGCTGAGACCGAAGGTGCTCCGGCCCGGAACTTCACCATCAACTGGTTGGGGACGTACACGGGCCTCGCGATAGCCCGCCGAACCGGCTCCACTGGACCGACTGGGCCCCGTGCCTGCGAGAGCGCCGTAGCCGCCGCAGTGGCCGACCCGGTGACCGTGCCCGTTCCGCCCGGCGCCGGTGTCGGGGTGGGACCGGGC
>CBRGMJ010000440.1:0-2169 GCA_967797525.1 uncultured bacterium
CGGGCGCTTCTGAACAAATCCGAGGCTACGGTGAAGGCGGCGTTGGCGCGCATCGAGCAGGCGGTGGCCAACCGGTGAGCGCCACCGTCGTCGCCGACCTGGCGCTGGTCGCGCCAGAGGTCATTGTGTTTGGGACTGCTCTCCTCATCCTCATGATCGATCTGTGGCTGCCGCCCAACCGCCGGGGCTGGCTGGTCGGCGTAGGCTTGGCGGGCGTGGCATGGGCCGGCTGGTCGGCTGCGGGCGTGCCCGACGGCATTGGCTTCTCGGGCATGTACGTGCGCGACGCGCTCACGCGCTGGGGCCAACTCCTGGCGTTGGCCGTGGTCGGACTCGGGATCCTGATCGCGCCTGAGTACCTCCGCCGGACGCGTCTGGAGCGAGGGGAATACTACGTGCTGGTGTTGACCGCGGGTGGCGGCGCGATGCTGATGGGCGCCAGCCGAGACCTGCTGATGCTGTTTCTGTCGCTGGAGACGCTCTCGATCCCGCTCTACGTGCTGGCGGCGACGAGCCGTGCCAACGTGCGCTCACAGGAAGCCGGCATGAAATACTTCCTGCTCGGCGCGTTTGCCAGCGCGTTCTTCCTCTATGGTGTGGCGTTGCTCTACGGTGCGACCGGGACCACTCGGCTCGCCGATCTCAGCCATGCGCTCGGACGCATGCCGCCGAGCACCAGCGCCGCCGCCGGTGTGGGGTTGCTGACGATCGGGCTGGGCTTCAAGGCCGCGCTCGTCCCGTTCCACACCTGGGCGCCGGACGTCTACGAGGGCGCCCCGCTGCCCGCGGCCACGTTCATGTCGGTGATCGCCAAGATCGGCGCGTTTCTGGCGCTCCTACGCGTGTTCCCGCTGTCGTTGGGGGCGCTAGCGGCGCAGTGGGCGCTGGTGCTCGGCGCCCTCGCCGCGGTGACGATGATCCTCGCCAACCTGGCCGCGTTGGCACAGACGAGTTACAAACGCCTGCTGGCGTATTCGAGCATCGCGCACGCCGGTTACCTGTTAATCGGCGTGGCGGTTGGCACACCGGCGGCGATCTCGGCGGTGCTGAACTACCTGGTTGTCTACGCGGCCATGACCACCGGCGCCTTTGCCGTCGCCATTGCGGTGGAGCGTGACGGCCGAGAAGCCGACCGCATCGACGACTATGCCGGCTTGTATCAACGCGCGCCGTTACTGGCGGTGGCGACCGCGCTCTTCATGATTTCGCTGGCCGGTCTGCCACCACTTGCGGGATTCTTTGCGAAACTGGGTGTGTTCGAGGTGGCCGTCGAAAGCGGCGGGCGGGTCGGGCTGGTGCTGACGCTGATCGGTGTGCTGTCGAGTGTCGTCTCCGTCTATTACTACCTGCGCGTGGCCTATGTGATGTTTACGGGCGAGTTATCCGCAGACGTGCGGATCAACCGCAGCCCGCTGGTGAACGTGGTGCTCGTCCTTACCGCCGCCGCGGTGGTGCAGCTCGGCATCGCGCCGTCGACCGTCAACGCGATTGCGCATCGGGTGGGCGCGCTCCTCCGCTGACCAGCACGACCGCCCCCCAGACGATCAACAGCACCGCCGGAATCTGTCCCAGCGTGAAGACCCCGAACGCCCGCATGTCGCTGCGCAGCGCGTCGAAGATCACCCGTCCGATCGAGGTCAGCACCATGATCGTCCAAAACACCTGTCCTTCAAAACGGCGGCGGGCGGCGACCCGGCGGGTGACGAGGATGATAACGGCGGCCAGGATCATTTCGTAGACCTGCAACGGGTGGCGCGGCGTATCGCCCGCGCCCGGGAACCGGACTCCCCAGGGGAGCGTCGTCGGGTTGCCGTAGAGTTCGCCGTTGATGAAGTTGCCGATCCTGACAAAGATGTTGCCAATCGGGATCGCCCACCCAATGGCATCGGCCAGGGACCACATCGACACGCCGTGCCGGCGAGACGCCCAGACGAGATACAGCAGGCCGGCCGCAATGGCGCCGTGTGACGCCAACCCGCCGCGGTCGATACGAACGAACTCGAGCGGACTGTCGAACAGGGAGTAGTGCGAGATCACAAACCCGATGCGCGCGCCGACCAGCGCCGCAATCGTAAACGGCACCGCGACGGCATCATACACGGCTGGGCGGATGCCAAACCGCGGGGCGTACCGGCCACCGACATAGATACCGAGGGCGATCGTGGTGGC
>CBRGMJ010000441.1:0-2161 GCA_967797525.1 uncultured bacterium
AGGGCATGTTTGTAGAGCACACGCGTCGGGGCGAGGCCCTTGGCCCGGGCGGTGCGGATGTAGTCCTGACCCAGCACGTCCAGCATCATCGAGCGGGTGAACCGCGCGAACCGGGCGGAGACAAACGCCGCCAGCGTCACCGCCGGCATGATGTAGTGCAGCCACGTCCCGCGACCGCTCGTGGGCAGCCAGCGCAGCCACACCGCAAAGATATAGATCAACATCAACCCTAGCCAGAACCCCGGGATCGCTTGACCCAGCACGGTCGTCCCGATCCCCAGGTGATCGAACCATGAGTTGCGGCGCGCGGCCGATATGACTCCGATGGGGATCGCGGTGCCCAGCGCGAGCAGCATCGCCACGGCCGACAGCGACAACGTGGCGGGGAAGCGATCGAGCACGAGCCGCAGGGCGGGCTCCTGCTGCTGGCGCAGCGAGTTGCCGAAGTCGCCCCGCAGGGCGCCGCGCATGAAGCGCGCGTACTGCACGACCAGCGGATCATTGAAGCCCAGACGCGTCCGGTATTCTTCGATCTGTTTGGGGGTGGTGTCGGTTGGCAAGAAGAGCTTCACGGGGTCGCCGGCCAGGAACTGTAGACAAAAGACCGCGGTAAGGGCCAGGAAGACCACCACCGCGGCCTCGAGCAGCCGGCGAGCGACGAACTGCGCCATGCGGGCGGGCGGAGCCGGCGGGCCGTCTCAGACGCCGCCGGCCTCGGCCATCAACGCTTCACCCACGTCGCGTCGTGCAGGAAAATCTTCTCAGCCGGGTGCGGCTTCCAATCGACCCGCTTATTCACCCCATAGAGGTCGTGCTGCTGCCAGAGGAAGATCCACGGTGCTTCCGTGTAGAGCATGACCTGGATGCGGCTCCAGGCGGCCTTGCGCTTCGTCCGGTCGACGACCGGCAGGATCTTGTTGATCTCCAGTGTCAAGTTCGACGTCCCAAACCCGCTGTAGCTGCGGTCGGGGCGGAACAGTTCGGCGATGGTCCCCTGGGCCTCGAGGGCCGGGCCCCAGCCCAGGTAAAACATCTCACCGGTTCGCCGGTTGATGATCTTGTCCAGGTGTGTGCCCCATTCATTGACCTGTACCCTGACCTTGATCCCGATCCGTCCCAGATAGGAGGCGATCGCTTCGGCGGCCTCCTTATCGAGCGGGTAGCGACCCGATGGCGAGTCCAACGTAAACTCCAGCTTGGCGGGATCGAGACCCGCTTCTTTGATGAGCTGGACGGCTCGATCGGGGTTGTACGGGTACGGTTTGAGGTTCGCGTTGACGTCCTCGTTGATCGACGAGAGGGCGCCGGGGATGCGCGTCGCGCGCCCTTTGTACAGGTTGGCGACGATCTCTTCGACGTTGACCGCGTAGTTCAGCGCCTGACGCACGCGGCGATCCTGCAGCGGGCCGGACTTGAAGTTCACCAGGGCGACGTAGTTGATACGTGAGGAGGGGATCCCCCGAACCTCGGTGCTCCCGCTGCGGTTCACCTGGTCGACCGAGACCGGCGGCACGTCCTTCACGATGTCGGACTCCCCGGCCAGCAGCGACGCGAGCCGCGCGCTGAAGTCGGGGATGAAGCGAAACTCGACACGCTTGACCACCGGCGGCTTGTTCCAGTAGGTGGGGTTGGCTTCGAGCACGAGCCGCTCGTCGCGGTCCCAACGGACGAACTTGTACGGACCCGCGCCGATCGGCGCCCGGTTGGCCGCGTCGTTGCCCACCTGACGAATGTACTTCGCGTTGTGAACGGGGACGTCGACCAGATAGTAACGCAACACGGGCGCAGGCTCTTTCGTGCGGATGCGGACGGTGAGTGGATCGACAGCGTCGACTGACTCGACAAACGCGAATCGGGGTCGGTACGCTGACTGGTTGCGTGGGTCCAACAGCCATTCGATGGTGGATTTGACGTCATCGGACGTCAATGGGTCGCCGTTGCTGAACTTCACGCCCGGCCGGAGCTTGATGATCCAAGTCAACTCATCGGGCGTCTGTACCGGTTCTGAGGCGAGCGAGGGCTTGATCCGCGGCGGATCACCGTCCCAGAAGTAGAGCCTGTCATAGATGTTCAAGAGCTGGACGCTGGTCGTCCAGTCGACGATGAGCATGGGGAGCAGGCTGCGCGGTTCGGCGCCCAGCGCGACGACGAGCGGACGCTC
>CBRGMJ010000442.1:0-2149 GCA_967797525.1 uncultured bacterium
CCTGGGGGACGGCGACCGCGCACGCGCGGTCGCAGGTTCTCTACTACATTGCCGAGAATCTCGAGGCCCGATCAGCAGAGTTCGCCGACCGCATCTCGGCCATGACGGGCCGCGCGCGCCCCGACGCCGACGCCGAAGTCCGCACCGCCATTTCGCGGCTCTTTACCTCCGCCGCCTGGACGGATAAATACGACGGGCAGATCCATAGCGTCAACGTCCCCCACCGCGATCTGACCATCGCCATCCACGAGCCGGTCGGCGTGGTCGGCATCGCCTGCCCCGACGAGTCGCCGCTCCTGGCGCTTGTGACGCTCTTCGGTCCAGCGATCGCCATGGGCAACACGGTCGTGGCGATTCCATCGCAGACCCATCCGCTGGCCGCCACCGACCTCTATCAGGTGTTCGAGACGTCCGATCTGCCCGGCGGTGTAGTGAACATCGTCACCGGTGATCGTGACGAGCTTGCAACGGTGTTGGCCCAGCACGACGACGTGGACGCGATGTGGTACGTCGGGTCGGCCGACGGCAGCGCGATGGTCGAGCGCGAGTCGGCCACCAACATGAAGCAGACCTGGGTCAATGACGGCAAGACATACGACTGGACGGGCGCCTGGGCGGAGGGCGAGGGGATCCTCCGCCATGCGGTTCAGGTGAAGAACATCTGGGTGCCCTACGGCGAGTGACCGGTTCCGTACCCGCGTAGTCTACTGTCCCCGACAATACGTGCACAATAGGAGTAAGGATGGATGCCGCTGACGTTGTCGTCATCGGGGCCGGGAACGCCGGGCTCTGCGCGGCGCTTGCCGCCGCGGAAGGGGGCGTGCGGGTGGTCCTCCTCGAGCGGGCGCCCGCCGACAAGCGCGGCGGCAACTCGTTTGTGACGGCCGGCGCGTTTCGATTCCCCTACCGCGGAGTCGACGACGTCGTGCAGGTCGTCTCCGATCCGGCGCTCCGCACACCCGGCGCCGTCGAGATCGGTGAGTACACCGAAGCCGAGTTCCTCAGCGATATGCATCGCCTCACCAACGGCAAAGCCGACTCAGAACTGTCTCGCGTGCTCGTCTCACAGGCGTTCTCTACGGTGAAATGGCTGCGCCGCACCGGCGTCGAGTTCGTGCTCGCGTACGATCGCCAGTCGTTTCTCGTGGACGGCCGGCACCGCTTCTGGGGAGGACTCATCCTCAAGACGCAGGGCGAAGGCCCGGGCTTGATCAACGCGCTGCTCCGCGCCTGCGAGGTCGCCGGTGTCGCCGTACAGTACGAGTGCCGGGCGACCGCCCTCACCTGGGATGGCCACCGAGGCCATTGGCGGGTCCGGACCAAGGTCGGCGATACCACCCGTGACCACCACGCCCGCGCGGTCGTGCTCGCGTGCGGTGGGTTCGAAGCCAATCCGCAGATGCGTGTGGAACACCTGGGGCCCCGTTGGCAGGCGGCGAAGGTCCGCGGCACTCCCTACAACACGGGAGACGGGATTCAGATGGCGCTCGCGGCGGGGGCGCAGCCGTTTGGCGACTGGAACGGGTGTCATGCTGTCGCCTGGGACGCGAATGCGCCACCATACAACGACGAGCGCCTCGGACAGCACTTCGAGCGAGACTCGTACCCGCTGGGGATCTACGTCAATGTCCGTGGCGAGCGCTTTGTCGACGAGGGCGCCGATTTCCGCAACTACACGTACGCCCGGTACGGACAAGAGATCATCCGCCAGCCCAACGGTGTGGCGTTCCAGATCTTCGATCAGAAAGTGGTACCGCTACTGAGGAAGCCCTACACCCTTCCCCGGACGACCCGCGTCGAAGCGATGACGATTGCTGAATTGGCGCGCCAAGCCGGCATTGACGCGCCGGGTCTTGAGCGCACCGTCGCTGCGTACAACGCCGCGGTGGATCCCGCTCCGTTCAACCCGGCAACGAAGGATGGAAAGGCCGCGCGCGCTATCACCCCGCCAAAGTCGAACTGGGCGCAGCGGATCGACTCACCCCCCTACGTCTGCTTCCCGGTGACCTGCGGGATCACGTTCACCTTCGGTGGCGTCAAGATCACGCCCGCGGCAGAGGTGGTGGGTGCAGACGGCCGTCCCCTCCCGGGCCTCTTTGCGTGTGGAGAGATGGTCGGGGGCCTCTTCTCCGACAACTACCCCGGCGGG
>CBRGMJ010000443.1:0-2137 GCA_967797525.1 uncultured bacterium
GTGACGGTGCGGCCCATCCGGCTGCGATAGATGTCCCCGACCTCGAAGTCCTCATAGAAACGTCCCGCCCATCCGGGTTTGATCGGCACCCCCCCACCTCCCTACGGCATCAATACGACCTAGGCAACCCGAGGACGCGGTGGCCGAGATACGCCAGGACCAGGTTGTTGCTGATCGGAGCCTCTTTGAACAGTCGTGTCTCGCGAAACTTGCGCTCAACGTCGTACTCCACGGCAAATCCATACCCACCATGTGCCGACAGACACGCGTTGGCGGCCTCCCAGGCCGCCTCCGCGGCCAGATACTTCGCCATGTTGGCCTGGGCCCCGCACGGCTCGCCCGCGTCAAACCGTCGTGCGGCGTCAAAGCGCACCAAATCGGCGGCCTCCACGTGCGCGTACGCCTGCGCGATCGGAAACTGCACCCCCTGGTTGCTGCCGATCGGGCGGCCGAAGACCACACGATCTCTCGCATAGCGTGACGCGCGGTCGATGAACCAGCGGCCGTCACCGACCGCCTCGGCCGCGAGCAGGATGCGCTCGGCATTCCACCCGTCGATGATGTAGCGGAAGCCGCGGCCTTCTTCCCCGATGAGATTCTCGACCGGCACCTCGAGCCCGTCGAAGAAGACCTGACTCGTATGATGATTCAACATCGTCTCGATGGGTTCGACACGCAGCCGGTCGCCCGCGGTTCGGAGATCGACGAGGAATAACGAAAGCCCCTCGGTCTTGTCGGTGAGGTTTTCAATGGGTGTCGTGCGGGCGAGCAACATCATCAGATCGGACTGGCGGACGCGAGAGGTGAAGATCTTCTGTCCGTTGACCGTGTAGCGCCCGCCGCGGCGGACTGCCGCCGTCCTGATGCTGGTGGTGTCTGAGCCCGCGTCCGGTTCGGTGACGGCGAACGCCTGCAGGCGCAGTTCGCCGGTCGCGATCTTCGGCAAATACTGCGTCTTCTGCGCGGCGCTGCCGTGGCGGAGCAGCGCGCCCATCGTATACATCTGGGCGTGACACGCCGCAGCGTTGCCGCCGGAGCGATGGATCTCTTCGAGGATGATGCCGGCCTCGGTGATCGACAGTCCGGCGCCCCCGTACGTCTCCGGGATCAGCGCAGCCAGATAGCCGTGGGCGGTCAGCGCCTGGACGAACTCGTCGGGATAGGCCCGCGTCCGGTCGACCACGCGCCAGTATTCGTCGGGAAACCGCCGGCACAGCGTCCGAACGGCATCGCGCAGCACTCCATGAGGGTCTGCGGGGCGCGTCATCGGCCGGGGATGGTGACACCTGCGAGGGATTCGGCGTGCAGGAACACGTTGGGCGCACCGCCCGTGTGCATGAAGACCACGGTGGCCCCGCGGTGGATCCCTCCCGAGCGCACGCCGTGCTGCAAGGCGGCCCAAGCCTTGCCCGTATAGACTGGATCAAACAGCAATCCCTCAGCGCGCGCGGCCAGCCGGACGGCGTCGGCGCTGTCCGGTGTGGGTATGCCGTAGCCGGGGCCGACGTGGGCGTCGGTGATGTCGATGCTGCGTGCGTCCACGACGTCCACCGGTATGCCGAGGATCCCGGCCGCGTCGCGGACCTGCGCCGCCACGAGCCCCTGCAGGGTGTGCGCCGGGGTGTTGACGGACACGCCGAGGACGTGGGTCTCTACCCCCGCCAGCTTGAGGCCGAGCAGGAGACCCGCCTGTGTCGTACCGGAGCCGACAGCCAGGACAACGTGATCGGCCCTGGTCTGCCTTGCGCGCAGCTGCTCCTGCAATTCGAAGGCCGCGGGGACGTAGCCGACGGAGGCCAGGCCGCTCGAGAATGTGGCAAGGTGGACGACGTACGGTCGACCACCCTGGCGGCGTACGCGGTCGGCGATCTCGTGCATCAGTCCAACAGTCGACGGGGCGTACGGATCTTCGGTCTGCACGAAGTGCAGCTCAGCGTCGAAGATCCGCATGAGCAACAGGTTCCCCTGCGGCACCACATCGGGTCGCCCGCGCACCACCAGCACGGGTTTCATCCCCACGCGCCGCGCCGCCGCGGAGGTCAACCGCAAGAAGTTGGATTGCGCGCCGGCGGTCGTAATGATCGTGTCGGCACCCTGTGCGAGCGCCTCACCCAGCAAGAACTCCAGCTTGCGGACC
>CBRGMJ010000444.1:0-2134 GCA_967797525.1 uncultured bacterium
AAGCCCACCCTACGTTTCTGCACTACCTAAGCAAATCATCCTGGACGATATTCATTTGGAAACGCGTTCTAAGGGATGTTGATTCTTTCGTACGGGTCGAAAACCACCTCGATGGTTTTCTGGCTCTTGACGTCGCGGCCGTACTTTTGCGCGGGCCTGAACTGCAGGGCCTGGGTCGCCGTCAATGCCGCCTCCTCAAAGAATCCCGGCGGGGTCGCCTCCAGGATCGAGATGGAATCGATCGCTCCACGCTGGTTGATGAATATTCGCACTACGACCGATCCTCTGAGCCGCATCTCGTAGGCCCGTTGCGGGTACACCAGGTAGACCTCGTTGATCGGTTCCGCGCGGACGTCCACCTCCTGCGCGGTGAAGTACTTGTCGAGTGGAACACCGAGTTCAATCGGCGCCTTGGGGGTCAGCGGGGCAGGAGGGCCCGTCTCGTGTGAAACCGGCTCCGGCGGTGGCGTGACGGCTGCAGCCGGTGCGGAAAGATCCGACGGCGGCTGCTCGACCGCGAGTTCCGTCGCGGGTTCCGGCGCAGCCTCACGGCGAATCTCGACCTGCAATGGTATGGGCGGGAGATAGTGCGGCCGCGAGGGACTGAAGCCGAGCATCAGCGCCAGGTGGACCGCGATCGATAGCGCCAGGCCGATCATGAGCCTGCGCGCGTTGCGCGGCATCGCATCCAGCGAAAGGAGAAAGGGCGTGGTCATGCGTCGGGGTGCGCGGCCAGGACACGCTCGCTTCGGTCGCTACGAAAAAAAACAGGGCAGTTGACCTACCCTGTTTCTTGCGGGCGGCGTGCGTGGCGCGCTACTGATCGACCTCTTTGTACCAGTATTTCCGCAGCCGCGACTGGAGCGTTGCTCCCGGGGGTTCGGATACCTTGATCCCCGAAATCACCACTTCCACCGGCTCGCCGCCAAGCATCACCACCACGTGCACGGGCGAGGGTAGAAAACCGCCGAAGGTGGGCGGCGGAAAGCGGTCCGCACCGGTGAGACCACCGCCCGGGCTGAGGTCGCTGAGTGCCGTGGCATCAGCCGTGCCTATCTGATATTGGCGGGCGACCCCAAGGTTGGCGTTGCAGACGCCAACGCTTGCGGAGGAGGGCTGGTTCGTGTTGAAGAACGTCGTGCCGGCCAACGATACCGCGCCGCCGATGACCTTTTCCCCCTGGAGCAGTCTGATGTACCAACCTCTGTCGTTGCCGAGCTTGGCCGTGACGTTGGACTGCGTTTCCCCCCCTACACAACCCGTTGCGTCCTGGATGCAGTTCGAGGTGAGGTCCGACAATCCCGGAATATCGCCTGACTCAGGCGGGGTAGCGGCGAGGTTCGCGGCGGGGGGACACGCGTCGGCCGCGTCCGGGATCGGGCCTTCCGTGATCGTTGGATTGCAAGCCGTGGTGCCGGTCACAGGCCCGACATCGTTGCCCTTGTCCTTGAACATGTAGAAGCGGTTCTCGACGCCGGGGACCGTCGCGCCGTCGAACGGGTGCTCGCGATCCCCCGATCCGGCAAGCACCGCATCGAACCCGACCTGGCCGACCACATCGGGGGGATTCTGGAACTTGCGCAGCCCCGGAAGCTTGCCACTGACGACGGTCGTGTGATCGGCGATCGAGGCAATCTTGGTGACCGTCGTGCCCTTCAGGTTCTGGACGGTAAGGTCGGCGGGCGTATCCGACTTGAAATCGATGCGCCACATCTGGCCGCCGGTGTCGCCGACATAGGCGCGGTTGGTCGCCCCACCGCTTTCGTTCTTGATTACGGTCACGTCCGAGGGGATGGCGTAGTGCATGTCCGCGACCGCTGTTGTCGCGCCGGCAAACTTGCCTGCGCTCCAGACCAGCGCGCCGCTAAGCGCATCGACCACGTATAGGGCGCGTCCCATGGTGCGGGTAAAATCCCCGTCCGCGGTAGTGACCTTGGCTGAATCGAAGACCGTGATCTTGGCGGGATCGATATCCTCAACCGTCGGGTCATATCCGCCGCCGAAGACCACCACGGGCTTGGGATATCCGCTCAGCCCCGTCGCGATTACGACTGGCTGGGACCAGGTCTGGCCCAGCTCGCTGAAGCCCGAGGTGCCGGTATCGATCTTCCACATGAATTTGGGGTTCTCGGGC
>CBRGMJ010000445.1:0-2134 GCA_967797525.1 uncultured bacterium
TTCCAGCCATCGCACGATGGGCAGCGACCGGTCCACTTCGGCGCCTGCGCGCCGCAGTTCTGGCAGATGAAGGCCGTCTTGGGTTTAGCGGGCATCAACTGAAGTATCGGGCTGCGCCTGCTCGGGTATCAGTCGGGTAGCGCGTCAGCTGGATGACGCTCGTTCAGCCACGGAAAACGCTAGTAGTACCCACGTACTACCCCTATAGTCCCGCCGACCGGCGGCCCGCAGGGGGAAGCGAAGTCGACGGCAGTTGAGGGGACGGGAACGGTGGGGACGACGCGCACACGCACGTGGCTCGTGACTGTGCTGACGCTTGCCCTGCTCGTGACGCAGATGCCGTCCTATCTCATCCCGCCGATCGCCGAGGTCGTCCCACCGACCGTCGCAGCCCAGGGTGGTTTTGAGGGCGCGTACACGGGCCAGTCAGCGAACCTCATGGCTCTGCCGGGTCAGACATTCAACATCCAGGTCTTCTTCGCCAACACCGGCACGACGTCATGGACGCGAGGCACCGGGACCCAGGTAAACCTCGCTGTCTGCGCAGGTGGCGCATGCAACGTCACCTCTCCGAATGCCGCCTGGAACAACGGATGGCTCTCGCCTCAGGCCTATGCCACACATACGCAAACGACCGTCGCGCCCGGTTCGCTCGGCACCTTCTCGTACAACGTCACCGCCCCCGTTGGCGTCGCCGCTGGCGAGTACCTCTTCGAGGGAGAGCTCATCAACGGGACCAACGTGTTCACGCAGTCGGGCTACACGCAGACCGCGCGCGTGCCCCAGGGTCAGCTGTATCTCGTGAATACGACGGGGGATGCCGACATTTGCGACGCGACCACGTGCTCACTGCGTGGTGCGATCAACGCCGCGAACACCAACCCTGGTGCGGACACGATCGTCTTCCAGATCCCCGGCTCCGGTCCGTTCACGATCGATGTGGGCACCGCGCTGCCGATCATCACAGATAGCGTGATCGTCGACGGCCGACCGAACGCCGCGCTTCGGCCGAACGTGTTCATCCGCGGCACGGGCACTCCGCCGGGCACGCACGGATTCGTCGTGGCGGCTACCGACGTGGTCATCGCGAATCTGGGCATCGGTGGCTTTCCCGGCGCTGGCATCCTGGCGCAGTCGGGTCGTGCCGGACGGTTCGTAAGCAACTGGATCGGCGTCGCTCCCAGTGGAGCCTCCTTCGCGAGCAACGGACTCTCGGGCATCAACCTTTTGACCAGTGGCAACGTCGTCGGCGGCCTGGCAGCTCTCGACCGGAATCTGATTTCGGGGAACGGCGCCTTCGGGGTCGAGATCAGCGCGGGCGCCAATGGAAACTCGGTCTTGGGCAACTACATCGGCCTGGGCGAGAACGGCCGAGCGGACCTGCGCAACGAGGACGGCGGCGTGTCGCTCAGCAGCGCCACCAACATCGTGCGGGGCAACGTGATCTCCGCGAACAATCTCGTGGGCCCCCTGAGCAATGGGGTCTTGATCGGCGGCGCAGGCGCCACCGGCAACGTCCTGGCCGGCAACCTCATCGGTCCCGCAGCCGACGGCACTCGCGGCTTCCCGAACGCAGGCGCCGGCGTCCTCATCACCAATGGGGCGTCGAACAACACGATCGGCGGCGCGACGGCTGCCGATCGGAACGTCATCTCCGGCAACAGCGCCGAGGGCGTCCGCGTCGCGAGCGCCACATCGGCCGGCAACGCCATTCAAGGCAACTACATCGGCGTGGCGGCCGACGGCCAGACCGCGCTCGGCAACGGCGGGGCCGGCGTCTCGCTGACGCTCGACAGCGGGACGACGATGGCGGCGAACTCGATCCTGTCGAACGTGATCGCCGCGAACGCGCAGGGCATCGTCGTGCAGAACGCCGCCGGGCCGCACGTGATCCAGTCCAATACGGTCGGGCTCGCCGCCGACGGCACTACCGCGCGTCCGAACTCCAACGGCGTGTACATCTATCTCGGCGAGACGCCGCAGGCCGCGGCGATGGACATCTCGGGCAACACGATCTCCGGCAACAGCGTCCATGGGATGTACGTCTACGGTGTGGGTGGCGCGACGATCAGCAACAACCGCATCGGGCTCACAGCGGGCAGGGTCCTGCAAGGCAACGGCTCAGACGGCATCG
>CBRGMJ010000446.1:0-2133 GCA_967797525.1 uncultured bacterium
CAGGGAAAGACCTCATCCCCTCAGGACTCCGAGAAACGAACGCGCAGGAACGCGTTGAAGGCGCGACCCATCTGCAGCACGTCGTAGTCAGCCAGCGTACCCGCGATACAACCGATGCCGCCGTGCAACGCATGTGCCCGTGCGCGCGATCACTCCGAAGTTGAGTCAGGCAGCGTTGATCGCTTGCTGCGCGGTCGATCGCGACCGCGCGCACGTAAGGTGTTGTCATCTTGGTGCGACAGGCGCGTCCGATTTGGTGGACGACGATGTATGGCAATTCTGCGGCAAATCTATGGCGATTCTGTGGCAACGATCCGCGCGATCGAACGTTTCATCGACGCCCACCACTCCCACTTCAGTGACGACGGACGATAGAGTCGTTCTCCGCACCGTGGGCCACCTGAGTACGTCCGGTCACACGTTTTCGGTGACGACGACCGGCCGCGTCGGCATCGGTACCTGGGACGGGACGACTGCCATCGCTGCTCCTCCGCGCTACTGGGCTACAAGATTTGATGTCCTTCGTCGAGACCGCCACGCTCCGATCCTGCGTCGACGGTCCGTCGCCGATAGTCGGTCGAACATGTGTTCGCTGCCGTGCCTGCGCGGTGGTCCCGATGCTGGGTGCGTGATAACGTACGGCCGGGCCGGCGCGCGGTCCTGCCGGCACGGGGCCGCGCGCTGTCTGAAGGAGGCTGCATGAAGATCCTCGCGATCGTGTTGATCGGCGCCACGCTCCTCGCCCCGCGGCAGACCTTTTCACCGGACGCCGACGGCTTCATCCGCAACTGGCTGATATTGGCGCCGATCGCGTTCGACGATTCGGGTGCCGCGGCGATCGATCACCCGTTCCTCGACGATGAGCCGGCGATCAAGCCGAAGCCGCGCGATAGCGTCGTCATCATCAACACGCCGCTGACGTGGCAACCACATCAGGCGTCCGACTATTTCGTCGATTTTCTGCAGGCGTTTCCCCAGCCAGGCGAGCAGGTCGCCGCCTACGGCGTCACCTATGTGATGGCCGACGACGAGATGAAGGTCACACTGGCGATCGGCACGAACGACCAAGGGAAGGTGTGGCTGAACGGCAAGGAAGTGTTCAAGTTCGCCGAGACGCGCGTGCTGGAGAAGGATGCCAGCCGCGTCCCGGTCACGCTGATCAAGGGCCAGAACGTGCTGGTGCTGAAGGTGGTCAACGAGGTGAACAACTGGCAGGCGTGCGTCCGGTTTCTGAAGGACGGGCAGCCCGTCACGGGTCTGCGCATTGCCACCGCACCGCAGTAGAGAGGCCGCTGCCGACGCTCTCACTGACAACTCGAAAGCGGACGACCAGCGTACGCCAGTGCAGGATCCCGAGAGGGTCGAGGATCTTGCCGAGGGCCACGGCGACCGCGATCGGATCACCGGGAGACGCCAACCACACCCAACCGTTCAAGTTCTGGAAACGCCGCGGACTAGTTCGGGGCCGAGCAGAATGATGGGCCAGCGGAGGAACTGCCACCGGCTGCTGTCCGGATAACGGTGTCGAACGCGGGCTGATTCCCACGTGAGACTGTACGGTTTCGCCCTCAGATTGCGTTCATCCAAGTAGGCGAGATCGCCATGACGCTGGAAGTATGGTTGGCGGAGAGGGTGGGATTCGAACCCACGTGCCCTTTCGGACAAGACGCTTTCGAGGCGCCCCCGTTACGACCACTTCGGTACCTCTCCGACTGAACGCGCGAGCCACCTGCTAGGGACCGAACCGGCGGCATAAGAGAATCCCTATTCTAACTCGAACCCACGGTCTGGTCCCACCGGCACCGGGAATG
Source organism: uncultured bacterium (assembly GCA_967797525.1). Classification (GTDB taxonomy): domain Bacteria; phylum Sysuimicrobiota; class Sysuimicrobiia; order Sysuimicrobiales; family Humicultoraceae; genus JBGPNN01. The sequence continues at coordinate 1,812 of CBRGMJ010000446.1, forward strand.
GCCCGGCCTGCGGGGGGTACTCGACCCCGGATCTCACTACATCCAAGCGCGCCGACGGCCCGTAGAGAGGGTGACTGGACGGTCGACGATGGCCCTTTCACCCTCTATCCGCATCCACATCCTGACCGGCCTCCGCGTGGCGGCGCTCCTGGTCTGCACGGCCTCGCTATCAGCAGCACAGCAAACTCTACTGACGGGCACGGTGCGCGACGAAACCGGCGCGGCGCTGCCGGGCGTGCTGGTTGAGCTGCGCTCGGGGACGGCGGCGGTGGGCTCAGTCCAGGGACATGGGTAACAAAACAGTCCGGAGACATGGGTAACA
>CBRGMJ010000447.1:0-2131 GCA_967797525.1 uncultured bacterium
CCAGGTCGGCGGCCGGGACCCCGCGGTTCACCTGGGTGGCCTGGCACCGGTTCCTCACCGATGGGTACTACTGGAGCGTCGTGGGCACCACTCTGAACCTGGGCGTCCTCGTCACGGGTCTCAGCCTGGTGATCGGGTACCCGACGGCCTACGCGATCAGCAAGATCCGGCGGCCGGGGTGGGCGCTGACGGCGTACGTCATGCTGTTCGCTCCCATTCTCGTCAGCGTGGTAGTCCGCACCTATGGGTGGTTGCTGTTGTTGTCGAAAACGGGCGCGGTGAACTACGTGCTGCGAAGCCTGGGTCTGATCGACGAGCCCATTGCGTTGATCTTCAACACCACCGGGATCGTGATCGCGATGGTCCACATCCTGTTGCCGTTCATGGTGTTTCCTGTCATGAGCGTGATCGGGCAGTTGACGCCCGACCTGAAAGAGGCGGCGATGGATCTCGGCGCCAACCGCTGGCAGACGTTCCGCCGCGTCACGCTGCCACTCACGCTGCCGGGAGTCGTGTCAGGCTCGCAGATCGTCTTCACGCTGACGATCAGCGCGTTCGTCACGCCGTTTCTGATGGGCGGGGGGAAGGTGCAGATTCTCTCGGGGTTGATCTATCGAGACATGGAAGCCGTGAACCTGGGCTTCGCATCAGTCGTATCGCTGCTACTACTCGTGCTGGCCGTGGCGATCCTCGTGTTGAGCAACCGTCTGGTCCGGCAAGCGTACGCCCGTGCTGAGGTGTCACCGTGATCACGCGCCGCCCAGAGGCGCTGGGCCGCCAACTGGCGGCCCGCCGTCTGGAGACGGCGCGCGATCCCATCCGCACCGGGCTGTTCGTCGTGCTGATCCTTGTGATGGCGTTCATGCTGGCGCCGATCGGTTTCGTGCTCGTGTACGCGTTCAGCAGCGTCTCGTATGCGATCTTTCCGCCTCCCGGGTTTTCGGTTCGGTGGTTCGTGAAGCTCTTCGAACAAGAAGCGCTGTTCCATGCGGCGGTGAACTCGCTGATCGTCGCATCCGTCGCGACGGTCACGAGCCTTATCGTGGGCACCCTGGCCGCGCTCGGTCTCGTCCGGTGCCGGTTCTTCGGGCGCGAGTGGCTGCGGGCGGCGTTTCTGGCCCCGCTCATCGTCCCGCGTATCGCGTTTGGCGTCGCGATGCTCGTCTACGTAATCTTGCTGCGACGATTCGGTGGACTCGACAGCCTGATCCTGGCGCACCTGATGGTGACCCTGCCGTTTGCGATCTCGATCTTGTCGGCGACGCTTGTGTCGGCCGACCGGTCCCTGGAAGAAGCGGCGATGGACCTGGGCGCAACTCCCCTGGTGACCTTTTGGAAGGTGACCCTGCCGCAGATCCGGACCGGGCTCGCGGTCAGCGGGTTCTTTTCCTTTATCATCTCGTGGGACCAGGTCGAGACGTCGCTGTTTTTGGTTAAGACCGACAACAAAACGCTCCCTGTGGAGATGTTCTACTATCTGCAGCGCCAGCAGGACCCGGTCATCGCCGCGCTGTCGACGTTCCTGATCGCGGTCGCCGTCGTCGTCGCCATCATCGCGGTCCTTACTGTCAACCCACGAGATCTGCAGCGCCTGCTCGCAGCCGGTGGCCGGTAGCGACTGGACACCGGCGAGTCTCTCGGAACCCCCCGGCGCGAGTGCTCGTATGAGAAAATGGGTATGTCCACTATACGATCAACCGACCCACGCAGGGTCGAGAGGAGGACGCACGTGCGAGTTTCATGGTTCGTGAACTCCCTGATCGCCGGCGCCATGATCGGCCTCCTGGTCATGGTGCCGCTTACGATGGGTCGGGCCGAGTCGCCCGGCGCCGAAACGCGCAACCCGGCCGCGGAGGCCCCCCCGTACGCCCCCGTCGGCAACGGCTACTGCTTCGCGAACACGCTGGTCGTCGCCGGCATGACCATTGGCGGCAACCGATGCTACAACTTCTACCTGCTCCGGACCACCGTGGGCAGTTTCCTCGGTTTCGGGCCGCCCGGGACGCCGATTGTGACGCCAGGCCAGATCCTTCGCCTGAATTCGCCGGCGGGCGCCCAGATCAGGTCCCGCATGCTCTACATGGTGCCCCTGCCGGCGGCGGCCGAGACCAACCTGCCGGTGAACGCGGCG
>CBRGMJ010000448.1:0-2130 GCA_967797525.1 uncultured bacterium
ACGCCGCACCGACGGCTGCGAGTCCCATGACGACCGCCGACGCCGCACGGGCCGTATCGGATCCTTCTTGATCGAGCGCGTGCTGGTGGGCGTGATGCTTGATGACCGCGACGCTGACCCCCTGCCGCGACAGCGCTGGGATCAAGCACTCGATGAGCCTGGTCTTCCCCGCGCCCCGCTCGCCGACGACGCCGATCAACTTCGGCCGGAGCATCGGGGGCACCCTCATGGTCTCCGGGTCCAACAGGTGCACTTGGACGCGGCCGCCCGCAGGACGTTCGGTGATCTCTGCATCGATGACAATCAGAGCATTCGCGTCGCTCGCCGCACGCAGCGTCGCCGTGCTCTGCACCAGGTGGGGAGTCACCGCAACACCGTCGGGGCCAAGCGACGCCAGGGCCCAGAGGTAGCGCCTGCGACCTGGCCGGACGCGCAGGGGCCCAGTCAGACGCGCGGTGACGAGCGGTCTCACGGCATCGCGATGGCCGAGGAGGGTTCGCAGCGCGGGAACGACGAGGATCTCGAATGCGACGCGGCAGGCGCTCGGTGTGCCCGGCAGGGCAAAGACCAGACGCTCACCGATGCGGCCGAAGGCCACCCGCGCGCCGGGTTTCATCGCCACGGTTTCGAACTCGATCGCGACGCCAGCCCGCCGCAGCGCCGGGCGTATGAGATCGCGCTCGCCGACGGACAGCCCGCCGCTGGTAATGAGCACATCTGCCTCCAGACCGCGGCGGACCGCGGCCTCGAGTTCGTCCGCGTCGTCGCGCGCGGTGTCGAGCATGACGGCCCGAGCGCCCACTTCGCTCACATCGGCCGCAAGTGCAAACCGGTTGCTCTCGCGCACCAGACCGGGCCGCAGAGCCTCGCCGGGAGCGACGAGCTCGTCTCCGCAGGTCAGGATGGCGACCATGGGACGGCGGACAACCGGCACGCTGGCGTACCCCATCGAGGCCAGCAGAGCCAGGTGACCGCCGCGCAGCACGATGCCTGGTTCAAGGACGAGCTCTCCGGCGCGCACGTCCTCCCCGGCGGGGAAGATGTGCTGCCCCGGCGCCGCGGGTTGCGAGACGAAGACATCGCTGCCGGCGATGCGAATCCATTCCTGCGGGACAACGGCGTCCGCGCCAGGCGGGACCGGCGCCCCCGTCGCCACGCGAACACCCTCCCCTTGCTGCAGTGTCTGGTTCGCGGCCTGTCCGGCATAGACGGCACCGGTGATACGGAGGCGCACGGGGTGCTCTGCTGATGTCCCAGCCACGTCCGCGGCGCGCACCGCGATGCCGTCCATTGCCGCGCGCGCGAACGGCCACAGATCCTCCGACGCGAAAACGCGGTCGGCGAGCACGCGACCGGCGGCATCCGGTAGCGGCACGGCCTCTGCCGCGCCCCTCGTGGTCGCGCGCAGGACGGTCGTCAGCGCATCTTCCACGCTCTCGCGCCGCATGACCTCACGGGTCGTGTCGTCGGGCATGGAGGGAGTATTCGCAGAGAGGTGGCCTTCCTACTCCCTTTGGACGGTCGCCGGCGGGCTCATGGAAGACACTGGGCGGACGCTATGCCTTGCGATTGGAGTCAAACCTACGAACTCACTTCCACCATCACAACCATACCGGCTTCTTTGTGCCCCTGGATAGTGCAAACAGCCTCGTAGGTCCCGGGCTTGAGTTCCAATTCCACGATCTTGATCTCGCCGGGCTTGACAAGGTGCTGCTCATGCTGATCGTGCCCAGCCAGGCTGGGAATCGCAAAGTCGTGCTCGACCGACCCGCGATTCATGAGCTGGAAGCGAACCACTCCCGCCCTCACTTTCAGCGGACGGGGTTCAAACTCGAACTCGCGGAGCACCACGGTCACCACAGGAGCCGGACGTGGCTGGCCAGTTTCTGATGACGGTTGCACGGGAGTTGAAGAACGTGGTGCGCAGCCTGTAACCAGGGCAGACAGCAATAGGCCCACGAGCACGCCTCTCACACCATCCACCGCGTTTTCTTTTCGTGAGGCGTGCGATTCCGTCGAGGGATCAACGCAGGATACCCTACGTATACCACGCCAGCGATGCGCCGCGCCGGTGGGACCTCGAGAAATTCCAGCAGCGGGGCAAATCGGATCAATCCCCCGGTCCGCAGG
>CBRGMJ010000449.1:0-2127 GCA_967797525.1 uncultured bacterium
TGTATGCGTACTACTGGGTGCCGGGGATCTCGGAGGCTGCCTACGCGTCAACCGATGCGTATTTGGCCGACGTCCCCGACATCCTGAAAGATGAGGTCACCGAATTGAGCCGGCTGGGCGCGACGTACATACAGATCGACGCGCCGGAGTTTGGCATGCTCCTCGATCCTCACCAGCAGCAGTGGTTTGCGCGCAAAGGCTTTGACCCCGACCGGTTGATCTATGACGGCATCGAGATGATCAATGCGATCACGGCCGGACACCCCGGCCTCACCTTTGGGCTGCACATCTGCCGGGGCAACGACGCCAGCCGGTATATGGCCAAAGGCTCGTACGCGAAGATCGCCGGCATCGTCTTCCGTCGCGCGCGCGTTCACCGGCTGCTGCTCGAGTACGACGACGAGCGATCGGGCGACTTCTCCCCGTTGAAGGACGTCCCGGAAGATAAGATCGTCGTGCTGGGGTTGATCACCACCAAGACGCCCCGCGAGGAGACACCCGCAAGTCTTTGCGCGCGCATCGGCGAGGCGAGCGCCTATATCCCCCTCGACCGGCTGGCGCTCAGCCCGCAGTGCGGGTTTGCGTCGGTGGCCCGAGGCAACGCTATTACCCCAAGTGTTCAGGAGCAGAAGCTGACACTTGTGGCGAAAGTTGCCAGAGAGGTCTGGTCGGATTGACCAGACCCCGCTCCGGTTTACCTCTCGATGGGTACTCCTACGAGGCTCCCCCATTCGGTCCACGAGCCGTCGTAGTTGCGCACTTTCTGGTAGCCGAGCAACTCGCGCAGCACGAACCACGTATGCGACGAGCGCTCACCGATGCGGCAGTAGGCTACGATGTCCTTGTCCGGGGTGATACCCTTGCCCTCGTACAACGCCTTCAACTCTTCGGCGGGTCTGAAGGTCCCATCTTCGCGCATCGCCATGCCCCACGGGATATTCGCCGCGGTGGGGATGTGACCGCCACGCTGCGCGCCTTCCTGAGGTAGGTTTTCCGGAGCGAGGAGTTCGCCCGAGTATTCTTTCGGCGACCGCACGTCAACCATGCCGCGCCCCGGCCGGCCGATGCCTTCCAGGACCTGATCGCGGAACGCGCGGATGCTTGGGTCGGTCCCCTTCGCGACGTACCGCGTGGCCGGGTGCGAGGGCGCGTCCTTGGTGACCAGGCGGCCCTCGTCGATCCACTTCTTGCGCCCGCCGTTCATGATTTTCGTGGCCTGGTGCCCCCAGTATTTGAAGTTCCAATATGCCCACGCGGCGAACCAATTGTTGTTGTCGCCGTAGAAGATGACGGTGTGGTTGTTCCCGATCCCGGTGCGACTCAACAACTCTTCGAACTGCGTCTTGGACAACAGCTCGCGGCGCACCTGATCGACGAGCTGCGACTTCCAGTTGAAGCCAATCGCGCCTGGGGCATGGCCCTGATCATACGCGGCCGTATCGACGTCGACCTCGACAATCCGCAGCGACGGGTTGCTCAGGTTGTCCGCTACCCATCCTGTCTCCACGAGTGCGTTCGGGTTCGCGTATCCCATCTCATGCCTCCTCACTCTTGATGTCCACGATGTGGTGATAGTGATAGGTCAGACGATCCCCAGGCCGATCAGTCGGTTGCAATGTCACGACGAGCCCATCGGCGGCGTCGAGCGTGCCGACGAGCCGGCCGGACGCCGTCGGGGGGCCGCCCGCTGCCGGCACCAGCCGCAGTGTCACGCGCTTGCCAACCAACCGCTTGATCTCATCTGCCGAGGGCATCGATCGTCCTTCCTGTCTGCGAAGTTTAGATCATCACGAGGAGCTGGCGACCGCTCTGCCGACCTGCGACCGCTTGACAAGATAGTCGACGAAAACCGGGACCGGATCAAAGCCGACGACACGCGGGGCGTCGGTAACAAAGTTTGACAGCGCGTTGATGTCGTAAAAGTAGAGGCGGCCGTCCCGCTCGCTAATCAAGTATTCGATGCCGCCCACGTCAATCCTCGCGGCCTGGGCGAGCCGCAACACCTCGTCGATGATTTCCTTGGGTGGGACGTAGCCTTCGACCTTCAGGTTGGTCTTTGGCAGGTCGACCGGCACTGTCACCTGCAGTGTCTTGGCGGCTTCTGGGGACGCATCGCCTCTTGCGAAC
>CBRGMJ010000450.1:0-2098 GCA_967797525.1 uncultured bacterium
ATATACGGCCCGCCGTCCTTCATCACGAGCGACGGTGTGAGCGTGGTGCGTGGGCGCTTGCGCGGGCGCAGCGCGGCGGGGTGGTCCGGATCGTCCAGCCGGAACATCTGGCCACGCGTGCTCAGACAGAACCCCAGTCCGGGGATGATCGGGGACGAGCGGAACCACGCGCCGCTCGGCGTCGCAGAGAACATGTTGCCCTCTTCGTCGACGGCGCGTGTCCCGGTCGTTCCTGCGTCCCAGGATCGACCGCTGATTTCCGCGAGATCGGGTTCGTGCGCTTCACCTTGGTACGGATAGGGATTCCCCGGTCGCTGCTCGAGCGAGGCCTTGCGGCTGTCGATGAGTTCGCGACGCGCCGCCGCATAGGCTTTCGAAAGCAGACCGGCCAGCGGGACACGGGCAAACTCGGGATCGCCATAGTACCGGTCGCGGTCGGCAAAGGCGAGCTTGGCAGTCTCCGTGACCACGTGGATGTAGTCGGCAGAGTTGAGCCCCAAGGCGTTGAGGTCATAGCCTTCCAGGATGTTCAACTGCTGCAGGAACACCGGACCCTGCGTCCATGGCCCGCACTTGCAGACATCATATCCCCGGTAGTGGACGGCGACCGGAGCCTCGATCTGTGTTTCAAACTCGGCGAAGTCCTCTTCGGTCAGCAGCCCAGACGACTCGAAGCCATTGGCGTCTTTCACCCGCGTCTCGCGTTGGAATGCCACAATCTCGCGTGTGATGTCTCCCTTGTAGAAGCGGTCGCGGGCGGTACGCAGAGCCGCGTGGCGGCCGCGCCCCCTCGCATTGTGCTCGGCCTCGAGGAGCCGCTCGAACGTGCGGGCCAGATCGGGATTCCGCCAGACGTCTCCCAACGCGGGAATCTCCCCGCCGGGGAGCAACAGCGCGGCAGACGACGGCCACTCGGCGCGAAACCGAGCCGCGTGGAGCACGATTTGGTTGCGCATCGTTTCGTAGATTGGAAACCCGCCGGCGGCCAGTTCGATCCCCGGCCCCAGTACGTCCTTGAGGGAGAGACGCCCATAGCGGTCAAGGGCGGTGATCAGGGCGTCGGCGACCGCGCACACGCCCGCCGGCAAGAAGCCGTCGTCCGGGATCAACTCGATCCCACGCTCCTGAAACCACTCGATCGTGGCCGCCCGCGGCGCCCGCATGTTGCCGTTGATCGCCACGACCCGGCGATCGCGCGCCGTATAGATAAGGATCGGGACTTCGCCCCCGAAGCCGTAACTTTGGGATTCAAGCACGGCCTGGCAGAAGGCCATCGCTACCCCGGCGTCGATGGCGTTGCCTCCGAGATCACGCATCCGCATGCCGGCAAGGGCCGCCAGATAGTGCCCGCAGGAGACCACCAGGTGTCGCCCCCGCACGACCGGCCGGGTCGAACTGTCTTCCATCTCGAGCCCGTGCTGTGCTCCCTGCCGCATCCGTTCCGGCATCAGTTCCGGCCTCCGTCCCACGTATCAGGTCATGCTGTGACCTCCCTGTCTTCGACACGACGGCCGCCCCATCCCGTTCCACGGGACCCGCCGACCGCGCGCGTCGGAGGAGGGCGGCGGCGCCGCGCGGAACACAGTACCCGCCGGTGAATACTCAAGCGAGTTCTGAGAGCCCAGCCGTGAGCCGTCGCGGGCGGTATCTCCTCATCACGATGATCACGGTGGGAGCCGTGATCCGGCTCATTTGGGCGCTGAAGGTCCCCCTCCTCGACGGCGAGGTCTACTACTGGGTCTGGTCGAAGGCGCTCGCCCTCTCGTACCTCGACCACCCGCCCTTCATCGCGTATCTCATTCGCCTGACGACGCTGGCCGGTGACGAGGAGATCTGGGTGCGTCTGGGTCCGCTCGTCGCCGGCGTCATCACGTCGTGGGCTCTGTTCACGCTGGGCCGGGAGATCTTCGACGAGCGCGCCGGCCTCATTGCCGTGGCCACGTATCAAGCCGTCCCGCTGCTCACGGCGGGAGGCCTGTGGGCCATCCCCGACACGCCGCTGTTCCTCTGGTGGTGCCTGGCACTCGTTTGGGTACGGCGCGCGCTGTGGGGCCAAGCGCGGTGGTGGGTTCCGGCGGGCGTCGCGATCGGACTAGGT
>CBRGMJ010000451.1:0-2092 GCA_967797525.1 uncultured bacterium
ACCACTTCGCGGCGCTGGCCGACGAATACTACACATCCGATGTCGCGTATCAGGCCAGTTCGGACAGGAAGCCCGAACCGTGGGAGCCGAACGTCACCGCCCTCGCCGACGCCTCGGCGTTGAAGTGGCGGGATCTCGTCGCGCCCGGCACGCCCGTGCCCACGCCGTGGGAGAAAGACGAATTCGAGCGGCAGAGTCGGTCCATTCAAGAGCGCCGCCGAGCCATCCGCAAGCGGAATGCGCCTGAAGAAGAGATGGACGCGCTCTTTCGCGAGGAGCGGCAGTGGGAAGAGCAATTCCTCGGCGGGATGAAGTACTCGAAGACGATCGGCGCCTTCGAGGGGGCCTCGTACGAGGCGCGCGGGCTCTATCGCCCCGCAGCCGACTGCATCATGTTCACGCGCGATCGGGTCGGATTCTGCCGCGTCTGCCAGCGCGCGATCGGCCGGATCGTCGACTTGTACTCAAAATAGCATCGTCACGACGGACGCGACGATCGATAGCGCCGTCAGTACCAGGCACAGCGCGGCGCCGACAAGGTGATCCATGCGCTCGCGTTTCAACGGATCCAACCAGGCTCCCGCCAGGTAGCCGCCCAGGAAACCGCCAGCGTGGGCGTAGTTGTCGACGTTCGGCACGAGGAACCCCATCAATCCGAGCATCAGCGCATAGCGCAGCGCCTCGCCTCGGATCATCGAACTCCCGCCGCGACGTCCGTAGTAGGCCAACGCGCCGAGCAGCCCGAAGATCGAGGCGGATGCCCCGACGGTCATGCCTCCTGATCCCCTCAGGAAAAAGATAGGCACCCAACCGAGGAGGATCCCGGCCAGGCTGCTGATCGTGAAACCCACTGCGCCCGCAATCGTGTAGATGATGATCATCCGGCCGGGACCGTAAATCTCGGCCGTTGCCGGCCCGATCTGACGGACCCACAGCATGTTGAAGAGGATGTGGAGCCCGAAACCGTGCAGCCAGGACGCGCTGAGGACCGTCCACCAACGGCCGTACCGGAACACGGGCTCCGCACCGGACGCCCCCAGCATGAACTGGATGTACGCGTCCGGCTGCAACATCGCGAGGGGGTTCGACCCCATGATGTCTCCGCCGTTCGCCACCGTCAGCGCGAGGCTGACGATATAGATCACCGAGCATCCGTACACGACCAACGAGACAAAACCGAGATCGTTGCCGAACGCGCGCAGCATCGGGCCGAAGCCCCAGAGGCCGGGATTACGGCGTCCGCAGGAGTAGCAGGTGTCGTCGTTGACCCCCACGAGCGATCCGCACGTGGCGCACACAACAGAGCCGGTGGTCTGGCGCTTGAACATCGGGCAAAAGCATATCATCAGGGGATCAGACCGCCGGCGCGGACGCCGTGCGGTTTTGGCGCGATACGTCATGCACGTGCTCGTGACAGGTGGCACCGGTTACGTCGGCCGGGCAATCGTTCACACGCTCGCTCGCGACGGACACATGCCGATCGTGTTCGCGCGCGCGGCAAGCCGCAGCGGTCTGCCCGGCCGCCTGATCGATGGCGATATACGCGACCGGGCGGCGATCGACCGCGCGGCTGATGGCGTGGACGCCGTCTGCCATTCGGCGGCGCTCGTGAGCATATGGCGTCGGCGCCGCGAAGAGTTCGACGAGGTCAACGTCGGCGGCCTCTCGAACGTGATCGACGTGTGCCGGGCACGAGGCCTCGGCAAGCTGATCTACACGTCGTCTTTTCTCGCGCTGCCGCCGGCGGGTCATCCCAGCCAGATCGCCGCCAACGACTACCAGCGCACCAAGGTCGCCGGGCTCGAGCTGGCCCGTTCGGCAGCCGCACGCAGTCTGCCGATCGTGTCGATGCTGCCCGGCGTGATCTATGGACCGGGCGCGGCGACCGAGGGCAACCTGGTGGGCAGGCTGGTCAGCGACCATCTCGAGGGACGGCTGCCCGGCGTCATCGGCGCCGACCGTCAGTGGTCGTTCGCCTACGTCGAGGACGTGGCCGCGGCGCACGTCGCGGCGCTGACCAGGGGTGAGCCAGGCCGCGAGTATGCGCTCGGCGGCGAGAACCTCCCGCAGATGCGGCTGTTCGAGATCCTTC
>CBRGMJ010000452.1:0-2068 GCA_967797525.1 uncultured bacterium
GGGGAGCAGCGCGCGCATTGATCTTCAGCGTTCCAACCGGCGGGCAAACGGTCGAGATGGGCGTCGCGCAACGATAACGATATCGAGCGGTCTGCGCCGCCCGAAGGAGGCCGGAACGTGAGACGAAATCTCACCACCGCTATACTCATCACCTCGCTGCTCGTTCCCTCGGTGGCGCTCGCTGCCCCCAGCGGCACGGGCCCAGACAAACCCGCCAAGGTCGCGGTCGTCAAGCAGGACGGCAAGGCGTTCTGCTTCGAGCGCGCCATCGCCCTCGGGGGCGTGGTCGTCGCCGGGGGACGCTGCTACACGTTCTACCTGCTGCGCACCCATCAGGGTGCGTTCCTGGCGTTTGGGCCGCCGGGATCCCCGATGATCCCGCCGGGGCAGATCGTCCGCATGTCGACACCGGCCGGCGCGAAGCACAAAGGCCGGCTGTTCTATCTGGTGCCCGTCAATGTGCCCGTATCGGTGATTCGGGTGGACGAGATCCGCTACGTACCGGTGGTTGTCACGCCGCAGCCGGGTCGCGTCGTCATTACGGTGCCGGCGGGGGTCGGCGGCCAGTCGTCCGGGGGCACCGAGAGGGATCTTCCGTTGAACTTCCTCGAGCGCTAGCCGACGCGGCCGCTGTCCAGCGGGCGCTACCCAGCGCGCGGGATCTCGTCGACGGCCTGGGGGTTCTCGAGCGAGGAGATATCGCCCGGGTCGCGGCCCAAGTAACGAGCCCGGATCACGCGGCGCATGATCTTGGCGTTGCGGGTCTTGGGTAGGTCGCGGACAAACCGGATGTCCTCGGGGGCCAGGGCCTTGCCCAGGTGCGCGACGACGATCTGCTTCAATTCGGCGCGCAGTTCGTCAGACGGCTCGTAGCCGGGCCGCAGCACCACGAAGCAGACGATCACCTCGCCTTTGATCTCGTGGGGCACGCCGATTGCCGCCGCTTCGGTGACAGCCGGGTGCGTGACCAGCGCCGACTCGACCTCGGCGGGTCCGACCCGCTTGCCGGCCACGTTGAGCGTGTCATCGCTGCGTCCCAGGATGTACCAGAACCCGTCATCGTCCACGCGCACCCAATCGCCGTGCACCCAGACCCGCGGCCACCGTGACCAGTAGGTCTCGATGTAGCGGTCGGGGTCCTTCCAGAACCCGCGTGTCATCCCCGGCCAGGGCTGCTTGATCACGAGTTCGCCGACCTCGCCCCGGACCGGCCGGCCGTGCTCATCGAAGACGTCCGCTGCGATCCCGGGAATCGGCCCCGAAAACGACGTCGGCGCCTGCGGATGCAGCAAGTCGCAGCAGACGATGCCGCCTGAGATCTCGGTGCCGCCCGAGTAGTTCATCACCGGCAGCCGACCGCCGCCAACGTGCTCGAAGTACCACTTCCACGGTTCCGGATTCCAGGGCTCGCCGGTGCTGGCCAGGATCCGCAGGCTGGACAGATCGTGCCGGTGCGGAGGATCTGACCCAAAGCGCATCAACCCGCGGATGGCGGTAGGCGAGATTCCCAACACCGTCACCTTGTGCCGCTCGACGATGCCCCACAGCTGCTCGGGCGTCGGGTGGTCGGGCGTCCCATCGTACAGCACCATTGTCGCGCCCAGCGTCAGCGTCCCCACGATGAGCCAGGGACCCATCATCCAGCCGATGTCCGTGTACCAGAAGACGCGGTCGGTGGATTTGACGTCGAAACAGTAGGCCATGTCCATCGTGCCCTTGAGCGGAAATCCCATGTGCACGTGCACGGTGCCCTTCGGCCGCCCCGTGGTGCCCGACGTGTAGATGATCATGAACGGATCCTCGGGATCCATCACCTCGATTTTCGCGGCCGTTGGATAGTTGCGCACGGCGTCGGCCCACCAGAGATCACGTCCGGCCGTCCAGGGTACGGAGTTGCCGAGCCGCCGGGTGACAATAACCCGCTCCACGCTCTTCACCTGGGAGACAGCCTCATCGGCGATTTTCTTCATCTCGATCGTCTGGCCGCGGCGCGTGAACCCATCGGCGACGAAGAGCACCCGCGCACCGCAATCGGCAAGTCGCGTCGCGACCGCGGCCGCAGCGTATC
>CBRGMJ010000453.1:0-2057 GCA_967797525.1 uncultured bacterium
ACCGCGCTGATCGTGAGCGCTGAAACAAACGTGCTGAACAGCGCGAGAACGAGCGAGACCATGGCAGTGAGAAAGATCGCAACGATGGGCGTGTGAAACCGTGAGTGTGTCGAAATAAAAGCGTGAGGGAGTTGTCGGTTCTCCCCCATGGCAAAGAGAAGTCGGGGTGTGGCAAACATGACCGCGTTCATCGTCCCGCAAATCGACACCAGCGCGCCGGCCGCGATGAGCGACGCCCCTGGCGCCCCCAGAAACCTGACGCTGGCATCTGAGAGAGGTCTTTCTGAGGCTGCCAACTCTGGTAACGTCCCGATGCAAACGATTTGAACCAGCACATACACGAGCCCGACCACACCCATGCCTGTGAGAAGCGCAAATGGAAGATGCCGCGCAGGGTCGCGCATTTCGCCGGTCGGTATGGACGCGCCCTCGAAGCCCTGGTAGGCAAATACGAGCAGTAGTGCCGCTTGCGAGAAAGAGCCGTAATCCGGCAGGGGCGCGAGGGAATAGCGCTCAGCATCGATAAAGAACAGGCCGACGACAGCGACAAGAAAGAGCGGTATCAGCTTCCCGACGGTGAGCGCGTTCGTGACGATCGCCGTCACACGGACCCCGACGATATTTGCCATGGCGAGGGCCGAGATCAGGGCGACAATCACAACCGCACGCCATGAGTCGGTACTCGCACCAGGCACGAAGTAGCCAAGGTACCCCACGAAGAGGTTGCATACCGCGGCGAACGCCGCGATCCGCGAGAGCCACATCAACCATCCAACCTGAAACCCCACCAGAGGACCAAAAGCCACGCGTGCGTACAGATAGGGGCCACCTGTGGCCTTGAAGCGGCTGCCGACTTCTGCAAAGCACAGGATGATGAGAACGATAGCAACCGCGGAGACCACGTACGCCAGCAAGCTGTACGTCCCCGCGAGGGCGAACACTCTCGACGGGAGGCCGAAAATACCGGCGCCAATGATCGAATTGACTACGAGCGCGACAAGGTCCCACCTTCTGAGACCTCGTACCAACCGGGCGGGTCTTGACTCTTCCATGCCGCTGGCAGCCGTCTAACGAATAGTCGGTTCAACTCGGTAGTCGTGCACGACTTTGTGGGCATGCCGATGATAGTGGGTCAGTCACGGTGCGAGGTAGATAACCTTTTCCGGCTTGTGCCTGCACTTGCGGTACATGTAGACCGCTCCAGTGGACCACCCAACCATCATCCCGAGGAGCGCGGGTCCTGTGTCTCTGCCCACAGCGGCTCCAATCAGGACTCCGGGTAGCCCTCCGACTACGCCTCCGGCAAAGTAACCAGCGAAGGCACATCCCACCGGGTTGGATGCAGTCCTCGCGGCTCTGATCTCGGTGACGTCAGGTCGTCGGTATTGCTCGACGACTTGGGCCAGATCGGCGACCTTCCGGTCGGCGATGAACACGCCGGCCGGCCCCACGCGCACGTTTCTCTCCAACACGAACGTGCCGCCTGTTTTCGCGGCCTGAAACGATTCCGGATGGGTTGAGGCGACGTCGCGCAGGACGTCCCGTGCGGCAGTGGGGAGCGCCGGGTCGTCCACGTTCAATACCGACAGGTCAGAGTCGTCTGCTGCGACGAAATACCGGCTTACCGGTGGTGAGCCCGTGACGGTCACGATGATTTCGGTGCCCGGCGCAAGTTTGCGGATGCGCGGCCAGTTGGATTCATCCGGGGTGCCGCCCGATTGGACGGCCGCGAGTCGGACGGCCTCGTGCGTCATCGCTCGAGTGAGGGGACCAGCCGTCTCCTGCGCGGTTAGCGGAAGCGCAGATCCCACCAGACATACGATCAAGGTGAGTGAAAGCGTCGATTTCATCGTCTCATCCTCATCGGCCGCCATGATGGTTGCGAGCATTCGGCCCCGTAGCCCTGAAATGCGAAAGCGGCGCGGCGACCGGCTCACGTCTCGGCATACTCGTACAAAAGCGGTTCGGGGTGGAGGTTACAGCACGGCAACGGAAGGGCCGTCCCGGTCGGCCCAGGGGTCCTACTGCTTGTCGAACGCGATGACGTTTTTGGTGGC
>CBRGMJ010000454.1:0-2051 GCA_967797525.1 uncultured bacterium
CGGGGGGACGATCGTGATCGGCGCGCTGACGACCCACTACGAGATCGAATCGTCCACGCTGAGCGCGGAGCGTGCGTCGCTGTCCAAACCAGAGACCGACGATACCCGTGGCCAGGTCCGCGCGCAGACCCCGCAGACCGGCCCGGAACGAGAACCCGCCACTGGGCAGGTCCAGCCGCGGGTCGAGCAACGGAATGTCCTCCGGGTAGGCGCCGGGCCCGACCAATGGATACGCCGTCACATCTACGCCGCCGGCGCGCAGATGACGCGCCAGGGTCGCCGCGACCAAGTCCTCGCTGACCCCATTGCTGACCAACAGCGTGCGTTTCGTCACGGTCAGGGTTTGGCGCCGACCGCTCTCTGACCGGTCGCTCCTAGAGCCAGCCTGGCCCGTTGCCGTCGCGTCGCGAACACGCCCTGGTAGAATGACCGCCACAGCAGGTGGCTGTACAACTCTCCGCAAATGATCGTGATCCCCGCGCGTTCGGCCAGGATCTTCAGCGGCCAGATGGCCGCAGTGATGATGCCGCTGCGGTAGACGAACCACTTGATCGGCAGCATGACGGGGAGGATCTCGAGGAACAAGCCGAGACGGAAGGCGCGGCCCTCTTTCTCCCACCAATACACGGCGCCCTCACCGGCCTGGCGCAGCTTCTCGCGCGCCTCCTCGAGCGTTTGGACATGGTGGTGACATGACAGGGCATCGGGTTCGTAGCGAAGCGAAACCCCGTGCCTGGTGAGGCGATGGGCCAGGTCCATGTCTTCCCAGCCGTACCCTTTGAAGCCTTCGTCGAATCCTCCGGCGCGCACGAACGCGTCTCGATCCACAGAGAAGTTGCGCGTGACCACATGGAACGGTGACAGGTTCTCCCGCTTGCGAATCGTCAAGTCCGGCGAGCTGTTGCAGGCGCGCATGAACAACGTGGTGAGGCTCTCCGGTGCGGGTGGCGAAGGACCCTGGACGCCGAGGTTTCCGCGCTCGCTGTGGTGTTTTAAGTGTGCCGTGATGAGTCCGGGGGTCGCCCAGACGTCGGCGTCGAGAAACAGCAGCACGCGGCCGCGGGCTTCGGCGACGCCGCGGTTGCGAGCCGCGGACCGTCCCCCATTGTGTTGCCTGACTACGCGGATCGCCGGAGGCCCCGTCTGTTCGATGCCGTCCGTCGAGCCGTCGGTCGACCCGTCGTCAACCACGATGATTTCAAACCGCTCTGGTGGAACGGTCTGGCGCCTCAGCGCGTCCAGCGTGCGGTGTAGGATCTTGCCGCCGTTGTGGGCCGGGATCACCACACTGAGCTCAAGCATGGCGATAGTCTAGCACGGCGCGCCGCCGCCGCTGATCGCCCGCGGCGCCCAGGCCCATCAAGATCAGAAATGCCGCCGCGATATGGATGCCGAACAGGGTGATGTCGACGAGTTGATGGCCGAGAAGCGCGATGAGCGCTGCCAGCGCGCCCGCGGTCATGATCCGGTCTGGACTGCCTGGGGGCATGGCCACGTGCCAGCGCCACATGGCCGCGATCGTCGCGGCCAGCACGCCGATGAAGGTTGCCAGACCCGCGATCCCAGTCTCGGCGAGGAAACTCAAGAAGATATTGTGGGCGTGAGGGAACAGGTCCTGCGCGGCCGCTTCGGGTACCACGCGCGTGTACGCGATGGGGAACGCGCCAAACCCGACGCCCAGCACCAGGTGCCCGGTCACGATGTGCGGGACGGTGCGCCAGATTGCCGGCCGGCTGCGGATATCCTTCGTGTCGAGCGCGTCCTTGAGGCGGGCGCTCTGAGATTGTGCCCGCGCCAGAATCAGAGGCGAGGCCGCCGCCGCCACGATCGTCGCAGCCAAGACACACACCGCGAGACGGCGCGACGGTGCGAGCAGCGCCATGGACATGACACCAAGCGCGCCGGCCAGCCAACCGCCGCGCGACCATGTCAGGATGAGACTCAAGACGACGCCGGAGAGTCCGGCGCCGGCTAGGATGCGCCAGCGCCCAGACGCCCCAACGAAAACTCCGAGGAGCAGTACGCCCGTCACCGCAAAAATCGTGCCGAGG
>CBRGMJ010000455.1:0-2044 GCA_967797525.1 uncultured bacterium
CAATGAGAGAGTTCCGAGCGTGACACACACCGAAGCCGACTTCGAGCACCTCTCTTGGCATGACTGCCACATCTGGGGGGTCGACTTTCGCGTCGGCCAGCCGGACGAGAATGACTGGACGAGCGATCTCGTGCTCGACATCGACTTCATCGTCGCGTGGATGTGTGGCGTCTCCGGGGGCGCGCAGTTTCGCGTGGCGCCCGCGACACTGAGGTTCCATGGCGTGACCGACCCGCGGATCGACATCGATTGGGGCCGGAGTGGATTTCAGGTCGCGCTGTACGGAGTATCGATCGACAGGATCGTGCGCGAGCGGGTCCGCGACCAGAAAGTGTATCTCGATCGACCGTATCATAGTTGGCGGATTCTGCTCAACGGGCCCAAGGAGGGCGAGATTGCATTCGGCGCGGTCGGGTTCACGCAGACGCTGCTGGCAGAGCCCATCCTAACGGACCAACAGCACCTATCCTTTCGGGAACGGACCCGTCTCACGGGTCGATGACGCCATCGACAGAGCACCTTCCCCGTTTCCCATCACCCTGATCACTGGGGCCTCAGGCAACCTCGGGAACTTGCTGGCTCGACACCTTGTCGGCGAGGGGCGGGACCTGCGGCTGATGGTCCATCGGAAGCCGCTCCCGTCCGACCTGGCCGCCGCTCCCGGGGTGTCCGCGGTCCGAGCCGATCTGGCCGACCCGACGACGCTGCGTGCCGCTGTGCGGGGGGCGGAGGTCGTGGTGCACTTTGCCGGCGTGCTCTTTGCGCCTCGGCCGGAGAGGTTTCTCCCGCAGACGAACACGCGCTGGTTTGCGAATCTCTTGGAGGCGTGTCTAAATGCCGGGGTTCAGCGCATCATCCTCATGTCGTTTCCCCATGTCGAGGGACCGACCAGCGTAGATAATCCCGCGACGGGACGGTTGGACCGGCGCCCCGTCTCCGTCCACGCGCGCACGCGTCTGGAGGAGGAGCGGCTCTTGGTAGAACGATCGCGCGGAACCAGTACGACGCCCGTCGTGCTTCGGCTGGGTATGGTCTACGGGCGGGACGTCCTCATGATCGAGGCGGCAAGATGGCTTGCGCGTCACCGGCTGCTCGGAGTCTGGCGTGATCCGACGTGGATCCAACTAATTTCTGTTCCGGACTTCCTCCGTGCAACAGAGGCGGCGATCGTTGGCCCACGAGTCACGGGCATCTATCACGTCGGGGACGAGAAGCCCGTGACGCTGCAGCATTTCCTGGACGAGGCATGTCGGCGATGGGGATACCGGAGGCCGATGCGGATGCCGGTGCAGTTGATCTATCTGGCCGCCGGCCTTTGCGAGCTGTTCGGGTTGGTAGCCAAGAAACCCTCGCCACTCACGCGCGACTTCATACGGATCGGACGGGTCTCCTACTGGGGCGACACCCGCCGAGCACGTGAGGAGTTGATCCCACATCTGACGTATCCTACGTTGGCAACCGGGCTTGCGACGCTCAGCTAAGATCTGGCAGATACTGGTCCAGGAGGCATGTACACGTGACACCGGAACGACGCGAACACGTCATGCGGCTCCACCGGCAGGTGCCGGTGATCGATTGTCACAACGACAGTTTGCAGGCGGTTTTGCAGGGCGATCTCAGGTACAACGCGTTTCGGTATCGTCCTGCGCGTCCGCGGCGCCTGTCGCAGAAGGGCGAGTCGGGACACTGGGACTTTCCCCGCGCCCTGGAGGCTGGGCAATCGGGACAGATGACCAATCTGATGATTCCCTGGATCAAAGGCGGACCGTTTATCAAGTCGATTCTGAAGTCCTACCGCCTGCTCCAGCACGACCTGGCCGCAGCGCCCCATCTGGCGCTCCTCGCGACGACGGCAGCGGACGTCGAGCGTGCCCACCGCGAGGGTAAGGTGGCGGTGCTCCTGACCATCGAGGGAGCGGAAGGCCTTGACGGAGATCTCGACCTGCTCCATGTCTACCATCAGCTGGGCGTGCGGAGCATGGGGTTGAACTGGATGTACCGCAACGCCGCGGCCGAGGGCAACTGGGAAGATACCGGGGCGCGT
>CBRGMJ010000456.1:0-2025 GCA_967797525.1 uncultured bacterium
CCGCTGCTACCATAGGCCGGCCGGCCGTCAGCGTCCCGGTCTTATCAAATGCGACCGCGGTCACCCGGCCGCCGGCTTCCAGCGCGGCGCCGCCCTTGATCAGACCGCCACGGCGCGCCGCGTTGCCGACACTGGCCACCACCGCGGTCGGCGTCGCCAGCACGAGCGCGCACGGGCACGCGATGACCAAGACGGCCATCACGCGCAACAGGTCGTGCGTCAGCAGCCACACGAGCCCCGCGATCGAGAGGATGGCCGGGGTGAAGTGCGCCGCAAACCGGTCGGCGATTTTCTGGGTCGCCCCTTTTTGTTCTTGTGCCGCTCGCACGATCTGGATGATCCGTCCCAGGGCGGTGTCGCGGCCAACCCGATCGGTGCGTATGACCAGTGCGCCGGCCTGGCTCGTGGTGCCGGCAAAGACACGCGCGCCGGCGCTTTTGTCGACAGGCATCGATTCGCCGGTGATGGTGGCCTGGTTGACCGACGCCTGGCCGGAGAGCACCGTGCCGTCGACAGGCACCCGTTCGCCGGGTCGCACCAGCACGGTATCGCCTGCCTGCACCTCGCGCAGCGGCACCTCGACCCACGCACCACTCCGATCAACTGTTGCGACGTCAGGCGTCAGGCGCACCAGTTCGCGCACGGCGTTGCGGGTACGCTGCAGCGTAATCTCTTCGAGGAACTCCCCGGCCAGCATCATGAATGCGACGACGGCGGCCGCCACATATTCTTCGAGATAGGCGGAGCCAATGATGGCGATGGCGACCAGCGCGCCCGCGGTAATCTTGCGGCGCTCGATGATTGTGACCAGGGTGGGATACCCGATCGCCGCTCCGCCCAACAGCATCGGCACGATGGCGACCTTGAAGCCGGCCATGCGGTCCAGCCCAGGAATCAGCGAAATCAGAATGAGGACCAGGAGGCTGCCCGGGAGCAGCGCCCGCCGCCACACCTGCACGACCCACCTCCCGCCGCTCGCGGTGACGTGGGCCGCGCCGGCGCCTTATCCCCCCGGGGGGGATCTATCTATAGATATGACACGGCGGACGCCCGATGTCAAACCCGCGAGAGCAGCGTCTCGATCTCGGCGGCGGGCTTGATCCCACCGCCTCGCTCGCGGAAGCGCCTGCGTAGCGCCTCGAGCGACGGCGTGGGTGGGGGAGGGTTGAAGGTCAACACGAAACTCGCGACGGCGTTGCTGCGGTTGCGGACGCCCAGGCTGACGGTGGGATCGATGTGCACGGCATCCCCCGGTGTGGCCGTGAACGTGTCGCCGTCCAGCATGATGTCCAGCGTGCCATGGATCATAACGAGAGAGAGCTCATAGGGGTCTTCCTCGTGTCCATGCGGCGGCATGAACCCGCCCGGGGGAACATAGGCGATGTACGTATAGAGATTCTTGCCAAACACGACAGGGCGGAACCAGTAGTCGTCCTGCCCGTGCTGAAACGCCTCGAGATCCTGAGCGCGGATCCGCTGATACCGTTTCGGCGTCATCGCGGTCTCCTACATGAATCGCACGAGCAGGAACAACACGACCGCCGCGCCGACGATGACGCCCGCGATCAACCGCGTGCGCTGCTGTTTCCGGGCCGCCTGATCATGGTGATGGTCGTGATCGTGCTCCTCGCCCAGAATGCTGTGATCTCCCTCGTGCATCGTGTTGCCTCCTTTGGGATCAGCGCGCCGCGGCGTGGTGCCGGCCGCGCACTGTCGGGTTCAAGACTTCTTCCAGCGAATAACCGGTGAAGGCGAAGCCCAGGGTCGTGGCGGTGATCAGCAGGCCCGGGGGGACGACCCACCACAGCCACGCGCCGCTGAGAAACGCGTTACGCACCTGTGCATAGTAGAGCACTGATCCCCAGCTCTTGGCCGTGGGATCGCCCAGCCCCAAGAACGACAGGGCGGCTTCGATCAGGATCGCGCTGCTCGCCGCCAGGATGAACTGGGCCAGCGCGAGCGGCAGGACGGCCGGCAGGATGTGGCGGACCATGATCCGCCGCGCCGGGCTCCCCAGCGCGAGCG
>CBRGMJ010000457.1:0-2020 GCA_967797525.1 uncultured bacterium
CGTCGGGCCGAATGGCGCCGGCAAGACAACCCTGTTCAATCTGATGAGCGGGCTCTATCCGGTGAGCGCCGGTCGCGTCCTCTTGCGGGATGTTGACATCACCCGCTGGCCCGCGCACGCGCGGGCGTCATCCGGGCTCGGGCGGACGTACCAGACGCCCCAGATCTTTCCGGATTTGACCCTCTTCGACAACGTCGCCATCGGGGGCGCCGCCTCGCGGGCGCCAACGCTCCGCGAAGCCATGACTGGTTCGGGGGGGCGGCGGCGTCAGGCCGTGGCGGAAGCCGAGGCGGTCCTGGAGTTCTGTGGGCTCCCCGCGATGCTACACCGGCGCGCCGGCGATCTGCCGTTCGTGATGCAGAAACGGCTGGAGCTCGCGCGGGTGCTGATGGGGAAGCCGCGCGTGGTGTTGCTTGACGAGCCTGCCGCCGGATTGACCTCGACCGAGGTGCGCGCACTCGATGATCTCATCCGTGCGGTGCGTGACCGGCAGATCACGGTCGTGCTGATCGAGCATAACATGCGGCTCGTCATGGGACTCTGCGACCGTGTCACGGTCCTGGACTTCGGACGTCGGATCGCGGACGGCACACCCGATCAGGTGCGCGCAGACGCGCGGGTCATCGAGGCGTACCTGGGGACCTCGCGTGCTGGTCTGTGAGCACCTGTCCGTCCGGTACGGGGCCGTCTCGGCGCTGCGGGACGTCTCGCTCACCGTCCGTCCCGACGAACTCGTCGCCCTCATCGGCCCCAACGGCGCCGGCAAGACGACAGCGCTGATGGCGATCGCCGGGGTGCTTCGGCCTGAGCGCGGGCAGGTGTCGTTTGGCGGCCGGCCGCTGACCGGGCTCGACCCGGCGGACATCGTTGCCTGCGGGATCGCGCTGGTGCCCCAGGGCCGGATGATCTTCCAGTCCTTGACGGTACGCGAAAACCTGCGGATGGGAGCCTTCCGCGTGAGCGATCCCTCGGTCGTGCGCGGCAGACTGGAGATCGTGCTCGACGTGTTCCCAGCGCTCACGCACCGCTTGGACCAGCTCGGGGGCACGCTGTCGGGCGGTGAGCAGCAGATGCTGGCCATTGCCCGCGCTCTGATGTCCGAGCCGTCACTCCTGCTCCTCGACGAACCGTCCACCGGTTTGGCCCCAAAGCTGATCGAGTCGATCTTCACCACGGTACTCGACCTCCACCGCCGGGGGACGATGATGTTGCTCGTGGAACAGAATGCCCGGGTTGCGTTGAGTCTGGCGACGCGGGGGTATGTCTTGGAGACCGGCGCGATCGTGGCCGAAGGGCCGGCGTCAGCGCTGCGCACGGATGCACGACTCGTTGAAGCCTACCTGGGCTGAAACGGGACGCTGAGAAGGAGGGACGAACGATGCAACGACGCAGCAAGGTTTTCCGGATGACAGGAGGATGGGTGTTTGGAGTCGTCGTCGTAGCGCTGGTTGCGGTGCTGCCCGTGGCGTACTCTGCGCCCGCGGAGCCCATCAAGTTCGGATTCTCGGCGCCACTGACCTCACCGATTGCCTTCGCGGCGGTGCGGGCGAGAAACGGCACCGAATTCGCCGCCGAGCACCTCAACGCGAAGGGCGGGCTGATGGGCCGCAGGGTCGAGGTGCTCTACGGGGACACCCGGTTGGACCCGAACGAGGCCATCAACATCGCCCGGCGCTATACGTTGCAGGAGAACATCCGGGCCTACTTTGGTGACTTCACCAGCAGCGGCACGCTCGCCATCATCGACATCATCGCCCGGGCCAACATCCCGCAGATCACCTACACCAACGCCATCAAGATCACCCGCTCAGGATACAAGCACGTCATCAACCTCAAGCCGAACTCCGATCACCTGACGGCCGCCGCCCTCGACTATGCCGTGCGCGTGCGCGGCTACAAGCGTATGGCGATCATGGAGCTGGATGACGAGTACGGCAAGGGCAACATCGACGCGATCGAGCGGTACATCAGACGGTACGGCGGCGCCGAGATCGTGGGACGCGAGTCGTATCGTCTTGAC
>CBRGMJ010000458.1:0-2010 GCA_967797525.1 uncultured bacterium
TGACGCGGTGGCCGCTGCTGTTTGCCGGCGACCCGACAACGCTCGCGCGTGTGGCGCGCGGTGTCGAGGCCGGGCGCCGCGTCGAGGGTCACTTCCCCGGGGTCTCGGCCGATCGCCTGCAGGCGCTGACCGCCGCGGGCGCGTCGTCGGATCACGAAGCCATCACCGCCGACCAGGCGCTGGCCCGGTTGCGCGCGGGTCTCTACGTCATGCTGCGCCACGGCCCGCTGCGCGCCGACCTACCGGCCCTGGCGCCGATTGCCACCGGCGCGCGCGCGTTCTCGGGCCGCCTGATGATGACACCCGACGGCCCTTCGCCCGGGTTCGTCCACCACCACGGCTACATGGATCACTTGATCGAGGTGGCATTGCGCGAAGGCATCGACGCGCCTGCCGCCTACCAGATGGCCACGATCAACCCGGCGGCGTACTACGGTCTCGATGAAGAACTCGGTGGGATCGCGCCCGGCCGCCGCGCCGACCTGGTCGTGCTTAACCAGCTCGATCAGCCCCGCCCAGAGGTCGTGATCGCCGGCGGGCAGGTGGCGGCGCTTGGGAACCGGCTCGTCGCCGGCATCCCCCCTCTCCCTTGGGACCGCTGGCTGCGACCGTTTGCGCCCGACCCATGGCGTCCGGACGCGTCGCTCTTCTCGCTGGACGGTTTGCCCTCACCCACGCCGGCGATGCACCTCGAGAACGCCGCGATCGCGGCGCGCAAGGATATTGCGCACAAAGGCGATCTGCCCGAGGGCGTACTGCGTCTCGCACTGATCAGCCCGTCGGGGGGCTGGCGGGTGCGCGCGCTACTCTCCGGGTTCGCCGACGACCTGGGCGGCCTCGCGACGAGTTACGCCGGGGGCGTCGGTCTGGTCGTGTTCGGCCGGTCGCCTCAAGATATGGCCGTGGCCGCCGCCCGCGCGCTCGACCTGGGCGGCGGTGTCGTGCTCGCGGAAAACGGCGCAGTGCGGTTCGAGCTGCCGCTCCCGCTCGGCGGCACGATGTCGCCAAAACCGATCCCGGCCATCAGCGCGGACCTCGACCGGCTCACCTCGATCGTGCGGGCGCGGGGCTACCGGCACCAGGACCTGCACTCTACGCTGCTGTTCTTTGGGTTCGACTCGCTCCCGTACGTGCGGCTGACTTACCGCGGGCTGTGGGACGTCGTCGCGGGACGCGAGATCATCCCCAGAGAGGATCTCACGTAGCGGCGCGCAGTCAGGAACCACCTGAAGCGGCGCACATACCCGGCGTACGTCTCGTCACCCCTCAAGATCTCGCAGACCAACTGCCAGGCCGTGGTTTCGCGCTCGACCAGCGCGACGAACACGCGGGGGAACCGGTCGACGACTCGGTGCAGCCATGACGCGATGGCGAGATCTGCCCCAAGCGTTGATTCGACCTCACGCGCGTAGGGTTGCAGATCGGGGATGTGCCCGTTGAGGAAGGCGGCGAGATGCCGCGCCGCGGCCCGGCCGCTCCAGATCGCGGCGTGAATGCCTTCACCGGTGAGCGGATCGAGCAACCCTGCGGCGTCGCCGGCGAGCAGCACGTTGCCCGCCGCCAGCGGTGATCCCTGGCGGCGGACCGGGAGGTGGTGCCCCCGCACGTTCCACATGGCCGCGGGGTCGAGACCGTAAAAGCGCGCCACCCGGTCGAGCCGCGCGCGGAGCCCGGGCGCCGCGTGCAGCCAGCCTCCCACCCCGATGTTGACGTGATCGGCGAGGGGAAAGAGCCAGCCGTAGCCGCCCGGTGTGCTGCCCAGATCGAGCCCGATCATCGAGCGCCACGCGCCCGCGACACTGCCGTCGGTGACGTTGGCTTCCAGCGCGATGCCCATCCGGCGGTCGACGGCAATCCCCGCCAGCCGCGCCGTTGGGCCGTTTGCGCCATCGGCGGCGACGAGCGTCCGCCCCTCGAAGGCCTCGGTGCCCGCGCGGACGATGACGCGGCCGTTTCGGCCGTGGCCGTTGCGCCGCTCGACGCCCCGCACCGCCGCGCGTTCGCGCAGGA
>CBRGMJ010000459.1:0-2008 GCA_967797525.1 uncultured bacterium
AGCCCCAGAAGCGTCTCACGATCGTCGGGGATCCGCCCGTCGTAGCTGGTCATCACCTCGCGCGCGATCGCGTGGAGCCGTACAGGCCGGATGTTGTACCCGAGCGGATACCAGGTCTCACGCACGCTGCCGACCGATGCGCGGGCGAGCACCGAGATCGACGGGTAGCGGCGCAGGAACTCGTGATACTTGGGTACCACGCGGTCGACCTGCGTCTGCTGGAGCATGATCTCGGACACGAGAATGCGGTACGGATCGCTGGTGCGCCGCCACGGGAGGTCTCGTTTGTGCGCTCGATACCAGCGGAGCAGCCGTCGGACGAATCCGCGGCGCCGGTCCGGCGCGGTCGGTGCACGGTAGCCCCCGAAACGACGACGGGCCCCGGTCTCGCCGGAGCCCGTCGCAGATACGCGCGTCGGCACTATGTCTTTGCCATCTCCGCGCCGCCGGCAAAACCAACGTAGAGACCGATCACACCGACGATAAGATGGATGATGTTGTACAGGCCGCTCGTGTTGATGAGACCGATGACGGTTGTGCCCCCGACAAAACCGAGGACGGCCACCAGCGTGTACACGACCCCGAACACCTGAGCCCCGGTCTTGACCGACGTGCCGGTAAAGCCGAGGTAGGCCAGGATCACACCACTCGCCAGGTGGATGATACTGTGGAGTCCCTTCACGTTGGCGCCGAGCAGCTCACCTGAGCCAATGAATCCGATAACACCCAAGACGATCAGGATAATGCCAACCCACTGGCAGTACATCTTCGCCATCGGCACGCCCCCCTTCGTCACTCTAGGACCTCATTATCGTACGCTTTCGACGACCGCGTGGTCAAGCGAATCTGCCCAGCCCACACCGCGTCAGGATCAGGAACAGAGCATAGGTTGTCTACTGCACTCGGTAGACGTCGCCTTGGTTGTTCTTGAGATGATTCGCGTCGATGATCTGGAGCACCGTGGCCTGCCACTCGGGCAGGCGCGTGTCCTCCGGTATCCGACGCCCAGCCTTCTGCCAGAGCTGATTGCTGTTTCTGATTTCCCAGGTCCCCTCAACATAAAGTTTGTACGGCGTTCCTGGTTGGACCTGTTCTAGGACGTAGGTGTGTCTGGCGGTGAAAAAGGTGGTATTCACGTAGGGCCCGACCACTT
Organism: uncultured bacterium; assembly: GCA_967797525.1. GTDB lineage: Bacteria > Sysuimicrobiota > Sysuimicrobiia > Sysuimicrobiales > Humicultoraceae > JBGPNN01. The sequence continues at coordinate 1,154 of CBRGMJ010000459.1, forward strand.
GGCGCCACTTTCCAACAAGCAGCTTGTCCAGATCGTATTGCTGCGCTCGAACCTGCGCGACACACACAACGACTGAGAATACGAATGCGACACAGGCGACGCGGATCGCCGCTCTGCGCTTCATCTGGGCCGCCTCCCCTCATCACTAAATCGTCGAAGGACCCGTTGTTCCGCCTTGGAACCCAAGTTCCTTCCATCCGAAGGACTCTTCCGTCGGTGCACGGAAGTGGACTCCACATGCGCACGAGTCGTTCAGCCGTTCTTGCACGCCGGGGCATGATTGCCTCGGGTCATCCGCTGGCGACCGCTGCCGGTCTCGAGGTGCTCGCGGCCGGCGGCAACGCGGTCGATGCCGCAGTCGCCACTGCCGGTGTGCTCGGCGTCGCGCAGCCGATGATGAGTGGGGTCGGCGGCGATACGTTCATCGTCGTCTATCGCAAACGCGAGGGCCGGGTCTGGGCGCTCAACGGCAGCGGCCCAGCGCCTGCCGGCGCGACGTGCGACTTCTTCATCGACCGCGGGCACACCAAAATGCCGCTGCGCGGGATGCTCGCGCCGTCGGTGCCCGGCGCCGTCGCGTCAATGGAGATGGCGTTGCAGCGGTGGGGCACTGGAAAGTTCAGCCTCGATCGGCTCCTTGGGCCCGCGATCAGGTACGCCGAAGAGGGTGTGCCGGTGGCGCGTAAGATCGCGTACTGGATGCAAGAGACCGCGCCGGTGCTGGCCACGTACCCGTCATCGGCGGCGATCTTCCTCCCGAAGGGCCGGTCGCTTGCCGAGGGTGAGCTGCTGGTCCAGCGCGATCTGTCGAAAACGTTGCGGGCGATCGCCGCGGGCGGCGCCGAAGCGTTCTAT
>CBRGMJ010000460.1:0-2005 GCA_967797525.1 uncultured bacterium
GGAAGTTACCTGTCGCACAGAGTCGGTTGACCTCGGACGCTGCCTGCTCGGCAGCCTCGACAATTTGGCGGCGGGGCGTGCGGTTTCACACTGGGCGCGAGGTGATGGCCGCGGATGTCAAATACACGCTCGAGCGCCTGCTGGCGCCGGAGACCGCCTCGCCATTTGCGCGTGCCTTCGACCGCATCGCGGGTGCTCCCGAGTTCATCGGCAAGCAGGCCAGGGACGTCTCCTGGATCAAGATCCTCAACCGCTACCGCGTGTCGGTGACGAACACCGTTGTCAACGCGACGTTTCCCCTGGCGTTCACGAGCCTCTTCATCGTGCCGCAAGAGGACGTTGCGAGATTGGGCCGAGCGTTTGGGCAGCACCCCGTCGGCTCGGGTCCGTTTGTCTTCGAGTCGTGGCGTCGAGACGATGTCATCGTTCTCAGGGCGAACGCGGACTACTGGGAGGGCCGGCCATATCTCAGCGCGTTGATCTTTCGAATCATCCCCGACCCGTCGACGGCACAGGCGGAGTTTGACACCGGCAGGCTCGAGACCATGATCCTGACCGACGTCACCTACCGGCGCTATGCGGACGATCCTACATGGAAACCAAATATCATCGAAGTGCCCGAGTTGTTCACACGGCACGTGGGGCTGAACGTGACGTCGTCGCCGCTCGACGACGTCCGCGTGCGGCAGGCGATCAATCTGGCGATCGACAAGGCGGCGATGGTGCGCACCATTTTGCAACGCAAGGCCTTCGTGGCGACCGGCGTTTTCCCGCCGAGCCACGCGGCCTACAATCCCGCCCTGAAAGGATATGACTACGATCCGGCGCGGGCGAAGGTGTTGCTGGCGCAGGCTGGTCGGGGAGGCGGATTTGATCTCGAACTGCACGGGGCGGCCAACTCTGTGACCGGGCGGTGGCTGGAGGGATTCCAGCGCTACCTGGCCGCCGTCGGCATCCGCGCCCGCATCGTGCAGGAGGACTTTGGCGTGATGCTCGACCGCGCCGGCAAAGGGGAGATCCCGGCCTGGGTGCTGTCACACGGGGGCGGCCCGAACTGTGTTGACTACCTCGGGCCGTTCCGCCGGCGCAACGTCGGGGCCGCCGGCAACCGGATGCGCTACAAGAACGACAGGGTCGATGCGCTCATTGATGAAGCCGAGCGGACGTTCGACCCGCGCGGGCAGGTGAGGCTCTGCCGGGACGCTGAGCGTCTCATCGTTGCCGACGCGCCCTGGTTCTTCTTCAACTACAACAAGGCCGTGCTCGTCCATCAGCCGAACGTCGTTGGTCTCGTGGGCAACCCGATTGAGATGGATTTTCAGCTCATGCAGAAGGTCTGGATCCGGCCGGGGCGCTGACGCCGTCAATGGCGGTCGCCGGCTTTGCACGGTTTATTCTCCGCCGGATCCTACTCTCGGTCCCCGTGTTCATCGGCGTGACGATGGTGACGTTTGTGCTCATGCAGATCGTCCCCGGCGATCCTGTTGCGCTCCTGATGGAAGAAAAGATGGCCGCGGTTGATCCAGCGGCCGCCCAGCGTTTTCGCGCCAGGTGGGGGCTCGACGCACCGGTCCCCGTCCAATACCTCAAGTTTCTCAGCAACGCGGCACGGGGCGACCTGGGCATCTCGTACCGGACCGACCAGGACGTCTTGCCCTCGATCCTCGAGCGCGTCCCGGCCACCGCGGCGCTCGCCGGGGCCGCGCTGGGGCTTGCCGTTCTCATCGGGATCCCGCTGGGCGTGCTGGCTGCGCTCCGGCAAAACACGGTGTTCGACTCCGCCAGCATCGTCGTCGCCACGATCGGTGTGTCGATCCCCAACTTCTGGTTGGGCATCTTGCTGATCTACGCGCTCGCGGTGAAGCTGCGATGGCTGCCCCCATCGGGATACGGGCCGGCCATCCCGTATCTGCTGATGCCGGCCCTCACACTCGGCGCCGGACTCGCGGCGATCGTCGCGCGGCTGACGAGATCGTCGATGCTAGAAGTGATCCGGCAGGACTAT
>CBRGMJ010000461.1:0-1999 GCA_967797525.1 uncultured bacterium
CCCGACGAACTGCTCGACGCGGCGCGCATCGACGGCGCCACCGAGCTGTACATTTACCGCCGCGTGATCCTGCCGTTGTCAAAACCGGCGCTGGGGGCCCTGGCGATCCTGGCCGTGCAGAATGCCTGGGCCTTTTTTATCTGGCCGATGATCGTCACCAGCGACCGCAGCCGGTTCACCATGGAACTGGGGCTGGCGATGTTCCAGCGGGCCTATACCGTAGACTACGGTCGGATCACCGCGGGCTCGGTGATCACTGTGCTTCCCGTGCTCGTCGCCTTCCTGATCCTCCGGCGGAGCATCATTCGCGGCGTCACCCTCGCCGGCCTGAAGGGCTAGATGGCGATCCGCTTTGCTATCATCGGGTGCGGCACCATCGCCCCGATGCACGCGGAGGCGATCCGCCGGGTCGAGGGCGGGGTGCTGGTGGCCGTGACCTCGCGGCGTGTCGAGCAGGCGAAGGCGTTTGCGGCGGCGCGCAGCATCGCCTGGGAACCCGACCTGCCGACGCTTCTGGCGCGCCGGGACGTTGATGCGGTCACTATCTGTACACCGAGCGGCCTACATGCCGAGATTGCCGTCGCCGCGGCCCGCGCTGGGAAGCACGCGGTCGTCGAGAAACCGTTGGCGATCACCCTGGATCAGGCCGATGCGGCGATCGAGGCTGCCCGGCAGAACGGCAGGGCGCTGGCGGTCGTCTCCCAGCTGCGGTTCGCACCGGAGGTGATCGAGACCAAGCGGGCGATCGCGAGAGGCGGCCTCGGCCGGCTGCTGCTGGCCGATCTTTCGATGAAGTACTTTCGCTCGCAGCAATATTACGAATCCGCGGCGTGGCGAGGCACCTGGGCGATGGACGGCGGCGGTGCGCTCATGAACCAAGGGATCCACGGCGTGGATCTGCTGCTGCATCTGGCCGGCCCGCCCAAGACGATCTTCGGCTGCGCGCGGACGCTGGCGCGGCGGATCGAGGTCGAGGATACTGCGGTGGCGGTGGCCGAACTCGACGGCGGTTGCCTGGCCACGATTACCGGCACGACCTCTGTGACGCCGGGGTTCCCGCGGCGCCTGGGGCTCCACGGCGAGCGCGGCTCAATCGTGCTTGAGGAAACGCGCATCGTGAAGTGGGAGATCCAGGGCGAGCCGGAGCGCCCGGTGAGCCCCGCCCCGACCCTCGCCGCATCGAGCGTGCCCACCGCGATCGGCACCGACGAGTTCGCGTGGCAATACCAAGCCATCGTCAACAGCCTGAACGAACGGCGGCCGCCGCCCGTCAACGCAGAGGAGGCGCGCCGCGCGCTGGCGACGGTGCTGGCGATCTACGAGTCGTCCCGCAGCGGGCGCCCGGTGACGTTGTGACGTTCCAGCGCGCGATCGTCACCGATGAAGTTGCGCAGGATCCGGCCGAGGCCATCAGGCTGGCGCGGCGGTTCGGCCTCCGAGCCCTCGAGATTCGCTCGGTGTGGGAGAAGCGTCCCCACGAGTTCACGGCGGCGGACGCCCGCGCGCTCCGCGGGATGGTCCGCGACGCGGGTCTGTCCGTGTGCGCGGTGGCCACGCCGGTGTTCAAGTGCGCGCTGGATGACGCGCGTCAGGGGCGCGAGCATCTGGAGATCCTGAAGCGCTGTCTTGAGGTCTGCCGAGAACTCGACACCCCCCTCGCCCGCGTGTTTACCTTCTGGCGACCGGGCGCGCCTGGGGCACCCGACCTGCCGGGGCGGGCGCTTGCGTGGCGCGAGGTTGTCGCACACATCACCGACCGGCTCGGTGAGGCCGCGGACGTGGCGCGGGACGCCGATTGCCGGCTCGTCATCGAGAATGAACCCAGCGTGTACGGGTCGGCCTGCGCTCAGGTTGCCGAGCTCATCGCGCGCCTGAACCACCCCGCGCTCGGCGCACTGTGGGATCCGGGCAACGCTGTGTACGATACTGAGGCCGAGCGGCCGTACCCGGACGGATACGAAGTGTTGCGACCATTCATTGCCCACGTGCATATCAAAGA
>CBRGMJ010000462.1:0-1994 GCA_967797525.1 uncultured bacterium
GATGATGGCAATCAGCGCCACGGCGGCCAGCGCCAGACCGACGCGGTGGGTGAACAGCGACGGCACGGCCGATGTGATGGCTGCCACGCCTGCCGAAACGCTGACCGACACAGTCAAGACATAGTCGATCATGAGCGATGACGCTGCGACGAGTCCGGGCCAGACTCCGAGATTCTCGCGCGAGACGATGTAGGACCCGCCGCCGGAGGGATACGCGTGGATCGTCTGATGGTACGAGAAGGCGACGATCGCCAGCACGCTTGTGATCACCAACGCCACGGGCAGCGCCATGGTCATCGCCAGCGGACCGGCAGCCACGAGGACCAGCAGGATCTCCTCGGTGGCGTAAGCGGACGACGACAGCGCGTCCGACGAGAAGACCGCCAGACCCCTGATCTTGTTCAGGCGCTCATCAGCCAGCCGGTGCGTCGGCAGCGGCTGACCGATGAGGAAACGCTTGACACCACTGATGGCCATTAGGGGGCGCGCCCGATCCAGACGTTCCAGTGAAAGGTTCCCGGCCCGCCGACCTCGCCCCGAACATCGGCGCGGTGCAGCAGCAGCGGAAACCAATCGCCGAGCCGGACTGCGACGGCGTCCTCGTAGAACCGCCGTTGTGCCCGCGCCCAGATCGCGAGCCGGACCGCGGGGTCGGCGTGCCGGCGCAGCAGTCGGACCAACGCCTGCATCTCGCGGTCATCGTACCAGCCGGGAAACGACGGCTGCAGTGGGAGCAGAAACGCGGGATCGGGGACGAAGCCAAATGTCGCTGTGAAGACGTCCCATCCGTCGGGCCGCGCGCGGCGGTTTGCCAGCGTCGCAAAGTCCATCACCTGCAGGTCGATGACGAGCCCGATGCGCTCGAGTTGGGCCTTCGCAATGGTGGCGGCGCTGAGATGGTGGGGCATCTCGCCGCTCACCATCCACCGGATGGGTTGACCGGCATACCCGGCTTCGGTCAGCAGCCGGCGGGCGGCCGAGGGATCGTGCTGGCGGTACGTCACGCCGCCTGCGTCGCTGTACAGCGGGTGCTCGCGCGGGAAGAACGACGGGGTCATTCGCCAGAACTGCCGCGGGCCATAGCTGCCTTGCAAGACCGGTTCTTCGTCGAGCGCCGCGACGATGGCGCGGCGGAGCGCCCGATTGCTGGTCAGCGGGCTGCGGTGGTTGAACATGAACCCGGCCCATTGCGGCGTCGTGATGACGAGCGGCCGCACGGACCGGATTGCGCTCAAACGCCCAAATTCGTCCGACGGGATCGAGTGCGCAAACTCGTAGTCACCACGAATGACCCCCGCGACGCGAATGGCTGCGTCCGGCACCGGCAGGAAGTCGATGACATCGACGTAGGCGACCCGCCCGCCCGCCTGACCATCGGCCGGGTCGTCACGAGACACATAGCGGTCGAACCGCTCCAGGCGGATGCGCACGTCGGGAACCTGCTCGACAAACCGGTAGGGACCGGTGCCGATGAACCGCCTGATCGGTCCGATCCCGGCGTCCTCAATGACCTCCCGCGGATAGATCACCGCGCCCTGGCTGGAGATCGCCAGCGCGAGCGGCACGAGGCCGTTGGGTTCGCGCAGCCGCATCTCGACCGTGTAGGTGTCACGCGCGGTCAGACGTTCGACATCGTTGAAGAGTTCGCGCCCGCGGGCGGCGATCCGACCCCAACGCTGCAACGATGCGACCACATCGGCGGCGGTCATCTCCCGGCCGTGGTGAAAGAGCACGCCGCGGCGCAGCACAAACGTGTACGTGCGCCGGTCCGGCGAGGAAAACCAGCGGTCGACCAGCATCGGTTTCGGCTCGTAGCGGCTGGAGAGCGCGAAGAGCCCCTCGAAGATGTGGATCGCCACGTCCTGCGTCGGCGCGCCCGTCGTCCATTGGAGGTCGATCGTTGGCGGCTCGCCGGTGTGGGCGATACGCAGCACGCCCCCACGCACCGGAGCCGGCGATGTCTGCGGTGCGGCGGAGGTTGCGGCCAAGAGCGC
>CBRGMJ010000463.1:0-1981 GCA_967797525.1 uncultured bacterium
AGGCGAGCGAGTCAAGAAACTGGACGTCTGGTCGAACGACGTCTTCGTGGACGCGCTGCGGGAGACCCAACTTGTCTGCACGATGGTCTCCGAGGAGATGGAAGAGCCTCTCCATGTTGATCGACACTGCGGTGCGGGGAGCTACATTGTGTGTTTCGACCCTGTTGATGGGTCGTCGAACCTCGACATCAACGGCATCGTGGGGACGATCTTCTCGGTGCGGCGCCGGCGCGGCCAGGCAGGAGATCATGTGGCGAAGGATGTGCTCCAAAAGGGCAGCGAGCAGGTTGCGGCCGGTTATGTGATGTATGGCCCGAGCACGATCCTTGTCTATACTGTCGGCGGCGATGTGCGGGGGTTCACGCTGGATCAGACGCGTGGCGAGTATCTGCTGTCCCACCCCGGCATCCGCATCCCGCAACGAGGCAAGACCTATAGCATCAACTGCGGGAACTATCATCGGTGGACGCCGGAGATGCGGCGGGCGGTGGACTATCTGAGCGAGGTCGATAAGGCCACGGGGCGCCCGTATACGTTGCGCTACGTCGGCTCGATGGTGGCGGACGTGCATCGGACCCTGCTCGAAGGCGGCCTCTTCATGTATCCCGGGGATGCCGGCGGGGGGAAAGGGTCGAGCGGGAAGCTTCGTCTCCTGTACGAGGTCGCGCCGATGAGCTATGTCGTGGAACAGGCTGGGGGGCGAGCCAGCACGGGGACCGAGCGCGTCCTGGACGTCGAACCGTCGGCGTATCATCAACGGGTGCCGCTGATCATCGGCAGCGACCAGGACGTCGCGCTTGTGGAGGCGTTCTTGCGTGGCGATCGTTGAACCCCTCACGCTCCTGTGGTCCCCATACGGAACGCGGGTGAGAGGGTCGAGGGCCGATTTGGGAAGGAGGGTACGGGACAATGAATAAACGCATTCGCGAGATTCTAGGGTGGTATGCCAGTGACAACGCGGGGACACTGACGAACCTGGCGCGTCTGCTCACTCATGGCTATCTGGCCGGCACGGGCCGGCTGGTGATCTTGCCGGTGGATCAGGGATTCGAGCACGGCCCGGCCCGAAGCTTCGCGGTCAACCCGCCCGCGTACCACCCCCACTACCACTTTGAGCTGGCGATTGAGGCGCGGTGCAACGCCTACGCCGCCCCGCTGGGCTTCCTTGAGGCCGGGGCTGCCGACTTTGCCGGCCAGATCCCGCTGATCCTTAAACTGAACAATCACGATGTTCTGCATGACGAGAAAGATCCGCTTTCGTCGCTTACGGGGAGCGTCAAGGACGCCCTGCGACTCGGTTGCGCCGCGGTCGGGTTCACGATCTACCCCGGGTCCGCCAAGTGCAACACGATGTACGAGCAGTTCCGCGAGATCGCGGCGGAGGCGAAGGCGTCCGGCCTGGCGGCGGTCTGCTGGTCCTACGCGCGCGGGTCCGGGCTCAGCAAGGAGGGCGAGACGGCGATCGACGTCGTGGCCTACGCGGCGCAGATCGCGGCGCAACTCGGCGCGCACCTGATCAAGGTCAAGCTACCGAGCGCCCACATCGAGCAGCCGGAAGCAAAGAAGGTCTACGAGAAGACCAAGGTGCCGATCGGCACGCTGGCTGATCGCGTCCGGCATGTCGTCCAGAGCGCGTTCGATGGGCGGCGGATCGTGATCTTCTCCGGCGGGGCCGCCAAGGATGACGACAACGCGGTCCTGAACGAGATCCGGGCCATCCGCGATGGGGGCGGGTTCGGGACGATCATCGGCCGCAACTCCTTCCAGCGCCGCCGATCGGACGCGATCGATTTGCTGACGAAGATTATGAAGATCTACGCTGGAGAGATGCAATAGACGGCGCGATGAGGATTCCCTCTTCCCTATGGAGGAGAGGGAATCCTATGGTGCGGACTTCCGACTCAGGACACTTGCATCCGCCGGCCGATCCTCAGAGATCGCTCCGGGGGTGTGTTGCTCGTCCAGCCAGCCAGGGCCTGAG
>CBRGMJ010000464.1:0-1962 GCA_967797525.1 uncultured bacterium
AGGAGGATTTCTCGCGTGCGATCGCCATCGGACCGGACCCGCTCGCCTACTTTGACCGCGGCCTGAGCCGCGCGGCCCTCCGCGAGCACCGTCAGGCCATCGAAGACTTTTCGCGCGCGTTGCAGCTGCGGCCGGTGGACCCGCTGATCCTGGTGAACCGCGGGCGGAGCCGGTCCATCCTCAAGGACCAGACGGCCGCGATCGCCGACTTCACGGCCGCCCTCAAGCTGAACCCCCAGATGGCCGTGGCCTATTATGAACGCGGGATTGCGCGCACGATCCTGGGCCAGCACCAGCAGGCCATCGATGACTTCTCCGCCGCCATCCGCATCAACCCTCGATATGGTGACGCCTACAAGGGACGTGGGATCAGCCAGATGCTCCGCCGCGAGTACCCACAAGCGTTGGGCGATTTCGAACGCGCGATCGCGATCGACCCAAAGGACGCCGAGGCGTATTTTCAGCACGGTATCACCCTCCGGCTTCGCGGCGAGCCGCGCAAGGCCATCCCCGACATGGAAAAGGTATTGGAGGTCAGCCGCGATCCCTCGTTGCGCAAGCAGGCCGAGGAACAACTACGTCAGATTCGCGCGGAGCCCTGAGAGGTGAACACGAACCTTGGGGTGCCCCCTGACATCCGGCGCAACACGTGGCTGCTGTTCGCGACGCAGGCCATGCTCTCGACCGGTCTGTCGATGGCCTCGCAGTTGGGCAGCCTGATCATCTTCTCGCTCACCCATTCCAAGAGCCTGGCCGGTCTGCCTACCGCGCTGCACTATGTCGCCATTGCGGCCATCGCGTATCCCGCCGGCCGGTTCATGGATCGCCACGGTCGCCGGCCCGGGCTGATCCTCGGGTATCTGATCGCCGGTGTGGGGGCGGCGACGGTCGCCGCCGCGGTGTCCGCGCATCTGTTCGCCGCCTACCTGATCGGGATCATCGTCCTGAGCCTGGGGGCTGGCATGGGCATGCTCACCCGCGCGGCGGTGGCCGACATGTATCCGGTCGAGCGCCGCGCCGGGGCGGTGGGATTCGTCGTCGCCGGGGGGCTGGTCGGCGGCATCGCCGGCCCCGGTCTCGTGGCGCTGGGTGACCGGATCGCCCCCGCGATCGGCGTCGACCCGTTGGCGGTTCCATACGGGTTTCTTGTGGCGGCGCTGGCGATCGCCGCGTTGATCGCGTCCCGGCTTCGACCCGATCCCCGCGAGATCAGTCGGCGGCTGACGGACTACTTTCCTGAGGCCGCATCTGCTGACGAGACCGTTGCCCGTGGACGCGACGCCACGGTCGCAGAGATCGTGACCTCGCGTCCGGCGCAGGCCGCGATGATCGCCTTGGCCTGCGCGCAGGCGGCGATGGCGATGTTGATGGCCACCTCATCGCTGATGATGCACCTCCATGGGCATTCGATCAACGCCATCTCATTCGCGTTGATGGCGCACGTGCTGGGGATGTTTGGGTTGTCGGCGCCCGTTGGACGCCTCGCCGACCGCATCGGCCGCAGACCCGTCTTGATCGGCGGCGCCTTGCTGAGCGCATCGAGCGGGTTGGTCTTTACGCTGGGCGTCGACTCGGCCGTGATCGCGTCGGTGGCATTCTATCTCGTGGGATTGGGGTGGTGTCTAGCGTTCGTGTCGGGCGCCGCGCTGCTCGGCGATCTGTCCGGTTCGGCGACACGGGCCCGCGTCATGGGCATCAACGACCTGTTTACCAACGTGGCGGCGATGGCGGCGGCACTGCTGGGTGGGGTCTTCCTGGCCCGGGGCGGAGAGATCACGGTCGGCATCACGGCGGCAGTGCTCGGGTCTGTGCCGCTGTTGGGGATCCTGCGCGCCGGCAGGACGCTCGCGCCCGTCCACGCCGCCGTGGGCGCTGCGTCGGGAGACGGCAAGTAGTCATTGCCCGGCGACGGTACAGTATACTGACATGGGCATCTGGGCCCGTAGCTCAGTGGATAGAGCC
>CBRGMJ010000465.1:0-1958 GCA_967797525.1 uncultured bacterium
GGTTCACCCCCTCAGAATGCCGAGCCTACCAGGGAATCCCCGGCCGCGTTGGAGGCGCCGGGGCGGTGCGCAGCCGCTCGGCGCCTGCGACCAGATCCTCGACAACGGCTTCCACGATGGCTTCGCCTTTCTGCTTCGTCCCCAGCGTCGCATCGCCGTACACGCCGGTCGCCGAATACCCGGGGCCAGGCTCACGGTGATACGCGGCGGGCACGAACACGCCGCGGGAGTCGGGCCGGTCAGGGATTTCCGACGCCAGCTTGTCCAACCGGACGACGTCGGGGGCGATGGCCAGTAACAGCGACGTCTCGTACTCGTCGGCATGGCTACCCTTGGACTGGCTGAGCAATCCCGAGACACGCTGTCCGCCCAACTCACCGATGCGCGTGACGCCGACGAGCAGCCGGTGGACGCGGTCCAGATCCCGCGCGGCGACTTCCAGCACCGGAAACGTCGAAACCCCGGTGTTGAGGATAAAGAATCGCCGAGGACCGTGACGCACCATCGACAGGATGATTTCTTTGACCATGGCCCCAAACGTATCGGCCTCGATATGTGTGCTGCCGGGAAACGCGGTGAAGTGGGGGTAGTAGCCGTACGTGACCGTCGGGAGGATCACGCATGCCACGCGTTCGGCCAGCCGGCGGGCCAGATAGTCGGCGGTGATGCGGTCGGTTCCCAGCGGCAGATGCGGGCCGTGCTCTTTTGCGCCGGCGCCAACGGGGATCACGACCAGCGGGTCGGCGCGTAGGATCGGCTCGGCCTCAGCCCAGGTCAGCTGTTCGAGGTAGATGCCGCGCAGACCCATCGTGCCTCCAACTGAAGGTATCGCACCACACTGGTGGAACGCTTGTCCCCGTGCTGCGGCACCTGCTCCAGCGCCTCGCAGGTATGATTCCTATCGTCCTGGGGGCGACGCTCATCGTCTTCGTCGTCGGACGTCTGGCCCCCGGCGACCCAGTGCAGCTGCTGTTCGGCGATATCCGCGACCCGGTACAGGAGGCCCGGGTGCGCTCTCAACTTGGGCTCGATCGGCCGCTCCCCGTGCAGTATCTTCGCTACCTGGCTGGTCTCACCCGCTTCGACCTCGGAGTCTCCTACGCGTACCCCGGTCGAAGGATCAGCGGCATGATTACCCAGGCCCTGCCGGTGAGCCTTCAGCTCGGCGGCATTGCCGTCGCGATCGCCGCCGCCATCGGGTTGCCACTCGGCGTCCTGGCGGCGGTGCGACGCGACACCCTGGCCGACCGGCTCGTCCGGCTGATCTCGCTACTGGGGATCGCGGTTCCCTTCTTCGTCATCGCGGTGGCGCTCATCCTGTTGATCTCTTTGCGGCTCCGGTGGTTGCCAGTTGCCGGGTGGGGCCGGCCCGAGCACTATGCGCTGCCGGTGTTGGTGCTGATGCTCCGACCGATGGCCTACATCACGCGCATCACGCGGCTGGCGATGCTGCAGGTACTGGGTGAAGACTATGTCCGCACCGCCCGAGCCAAGGGCATCCCGGCGCGGGGCGTGCACTTTCATCACGCACTGCGGAACGCGGCAATTACCATTGCGACGACCATCGGCCTCGCGTTCAACGTGGCGATCACGGGCGCCTTCGTGACCGAGACCATCTTCAGCGTCCCAGGCATGGGCCGGGCGGCGGTCACGGCGATCCTGCAGCGCGACTACCCGATGGTGCAGGCGGTCGTGATCGTCTATACGCTGTTGTTTCTGCTCTTGAACCTCATGCTCGACCTGGCGTACGCGGCCCTGGATCCCAGGATCCGCTACTCCGGGTGACGCCGGGTGCGTCGCGCGCTCCGCAACCCCCCAACGGTGATCGCGGCGTGTGTGCTTGCCGTGTTTGTCTCGGCGAGCGCACTCGTTCCCGCCGTGAGCCCCTACGCCTATGCTCTTCAAGACCTCGACCAAACCTTTCGCGGGGTGGGCAGTGTGGGTGCGACCGGGCGGCA
>CBRGMJ010000466.1:0-1954 GCA_967797525.1 uncultured bacterium
CGCCGCAGCGGGGGGTAGAGCCGCCACTACCGCTCGCCAGGGCGGTCGAGGCCGGCGCATCATTGCCTGCGGGCATCGGAGCCGGTGCGGCCGCCGTCGGTGCCGGTGCCCGCATCTGCGCGACGACGATCTGGACGGCGCCAAACGCGATGGCGCCCAGCCCCACGACGCCGAGAACGATGACCAGAATCACCGAGAGTTTGGACATGAGAGGCTCCTTGTCACACGGGTGTTAGAGTTGCCAGTCTTGCTTGAGGGTGAACATCTTGCGGTAGAACACCTGCCCGCCTCCGACGTACATGAAGAATTCCACCTGATCAGTGGTCAGTTTCCCCGCCGGGGGATTGTTCAGACCGAACACAAGTTCGAGCGAGGCCGTCCCACTGCTGGCGCCAATCGGCGCAGGGCGATAGCCGAACCACTTCAGGCGATTGCCGCCTGCGAGGACATCCGCCCCCATCCAGATGTTTTGCCTGCCCAACGACGAGGCGTACGTGTACGTGACGCTCACGCGGATCTTCGACGACGCGAGCCGTTCGGTCACGCAGTTGACCAGGTCATCAGCCGTGGCATTGGGTCTTTCGCCCGCGCTGGCGGGTCGACACTCCGCGGCGGCGGCCGCGATCGCTCCGGGTGGCGCTGATGGTCCCGAAAACGCCGTCGAGGCCAGCATCGAAACCAAGACCGTTGCTAATGTCAGGATCGCAGATCTTCGCATTGAGTCACCTCGCATGAGTGCGTATCACCACGCCGTCTTTGCCAGCATCCTCAGCCGGCCGAGCGACTCGGCCAGATACCCATCGAGGACCGCGGCCGAGCCGTCATCCTTGATCGATCGAAACGGATCCGGGCCCGGCGGCGTCACCTCGAGCACCGCAGCGCCGTCATACCCGACGTCCTTGAGCGCCGCCAGCACCGCCGCCAGGTCCAGGTGCCCGCGCCCCAGCGCTTGGCGGTTGCTGTCCGCCAGATGCACGTGCCACAGCACTTGGGCCGCCGCCCGTACCGCGCCGGGTACGTCGGTCTCTTCTATGTTCGCATGAAACACGTCGACCGTCAGCCCGACCCAGGGCGAGCCCACGCCGGCGACATACGCCAGCCCCTCGTGCACCGTCGTTACTAGATACGCTTCATACCGGTTCAGCGGTTCCACGGCAATGCGAATCCCGAGGCGCTCCGCCGTCCTCGCGGCGGCCCGCATGCCGTCGATCGACCAGGCCCACTCGTCGCGCCGTGCGGCGACGGGGCTGAGGCGTGTCTCACCCGACGGCAACATCTGCACCAGCGGCGCGCCGATCTCCGCCGCAAACCGTAGACAGTCTTCGACGTAGCGCACCGCCTGCGCGCGGATCGCCGGATCGGGATTGGCGAGATCGCGCGGCGTCTGCGGGTACATGCACGACGCGGTCAGCGCCAGCGGCGCCAGGTGGTGCCGGTCGAGCAGGGGGCGAATCTCCTCGGGCGCCCATCGGTCCGGCTCTCCCGGCAACTCGACGCCCTCGTACCCGGCCGCCCTGATCCGGGCCAGCGTCTCGTCCAACGGCCCGTCACCGTAGATCCAGGCGCAGACCCCGAACCGCATGGTCAGCCCTTCACCGCGCCGGCCGTCAGCCCTCGGATGAAGTGCTGCGAGAGCACGACGTAGAGCAGGATGACCGGGAGTGCCGCCAGCGTTAGCCCCGCGAAGAGCGTGGCGTAGTCAGTGTAGTACTGGCCGAAGAAGACCGTCATCCCCTGCGGCAGCGTCTTCCGGGCATCCGTCTGGATAAAGACCAGCGGGAAGAAGAAGTCGTTCCAGATCGGGATCGCGTTGTAGACCGTGACGATGACGAGCGCCGGCCGCACCAGCGGCAGCATGATGCGCGTAAAGATGCTCCACTCGCTGGCCCCGTCGATGCGCGCGGCGCTGTCGAGATCGACCGGCAGCGTGCGAAAGAACCCTGTCAGGATGAAG
>CBRGMJ010000467.1:0-1937 GCA_967797525.1 uncultured bacterium
CCTGTCGACTGAATGGGACGGCTTTCGGTTGAATATCCTGGCGATCGTGGATATCACCGACCCGCTTCGGCCGGCGCTGATAGGCCACTGGTGCCTGCCCGGACAGCATGCGGCGGCGGGGGATCCCGCACCGGCGGGTTCGTTCGGCCGGCACTACTGGATTCACCTTGCGCTGGCGCGAGGGAACCGGGCCTACGCCGCCTGCGGGCGGGCCGGTGTGGCAATCGTGGACATCAGCGACCCGCGAAGACCAGCGCGGCTGGGGCATACGGCGTGGTTCCCTCCTTACCCGTCGCCGTGTCACACGTTTCTCCCGATCCCTCACTCGATCCGCGACCGACGGTTTGCCATCGTCACCGACGAGGACGTGACCGACGACGTCCTCGAAGACCCTGCGGCATTCATGTGGGTGTTGGACATCACCAATGAGGCGCTCCCCGTGCCGGTCGCGACGTACCAGGTGCCGCCGGACGGGCTCGTGGTCCCCGGGAAGCGGTTTGGCGCGCACCAGCCCTGGGAGCATGTCCGACCAGACAATCTGGTCTTCCTGGCGTGGTTTAGCGGCGGGGTCCGGGTGGTCGACGTGTCGAACCCGTATGCGCCGCGCGAGGTTGGCTCGTACGTGCCGCCAGCAACCGAGGGCCAACCGGTGCCCCAGACCAATGATGTGTACGTCGATGACCGCGGGCTCGTGTTTGCTATCGATCGTTACAGGGGCCTGAGCATCCTGGAGTTCAACGCATAACGGAAGACGGGCGGCGAGAACCCATGCGCAATTGGCCTGTGTATGTGCTCGCGAGCATGGTGACCCTGAGCGTGGCTCTGCTCACGATGACGTCCGATGCTCAGATCCGCACCGGAACGACCGCCTTTGGGGACTGGCGAACCGACGCTCCAGGAGTGCAGCGTCACATCAGCCCGAACGACCTCCCTCCACCCAAGAGCGCGACCGAAGCCGAAATGGCCGATGTTCGCGCGGGGCTCCGCTACTGTTCGGGCCTGACCATTCAACCGGGGACCGGCAGCCTCAGGTGCGTGGTGAATGTGGAACCGTGAAGCGCTGCAGCGATTGAGTCTTACCCTGCTCGGAGCCGGCATCCCCTTCGCGACGGCATACGTGAGCGCCGTTCCCATCATCCTGGAGGCCATCCGGACGCGTGGGCGTTGGATGCGGACGCCCCTCGATCTCCCGATTCTAGCTCTGCTGTTCTGGTTTGTGGTCGCCAGCGTCATGGCGGAGTCGCGTGCCGAAGCGCTGCTCACAACTCTACACGTCATCGCCGCCGTGTATCTGTTCTTTCAGGTCCCCTACAGGTGGTTCAGAGCAGACCCCGCGTTGATGCTGGTCGTCTCACGATGGGCCCTGTTCATGGTTCCGATCGCGACCGCGGCGGCGCTCTCCAACTACCTGTGGAATCCGCATCTTGGCATTGGGGGCTTTAGGCGCTTCACCTTACCCGGCAGCGTCCCCGCGTTCCTGGCGTGGGGGCTCGAGGTCGCGATGTTGCTTGGTCTCGGCGTTCTCGCGCATCGTCCGAGGGTCGGGATCACCATCTTGGCTGTTGGCCTCTTTGGTCTCATCGAAACGTTCAGCCGGTGGGCCGTCCTCGGATTCGGCGCGGGGTTACTCACCTGGTCAATGGTGACTGTGCGACAGCACCCTCGGCGGGTTGGCGTCGTGCTCTTCAGCGTCGTCCTCGTGGTCTTGACGGTCGCGGCACTTCCGGTGACGCACGCGATCCTCGCCCAATACGCTGATCCAGGCGAGGGACGCGCCGGCCTGATGGCCACATTCTCGCGGGGCTTTTCGCTGCATCCGGGCCTCACTGAGCGCATCATCATCTGGCAGACCGCGCTGAATATCGTGCGAGACCATCCATGGTTTGGCGTCGGCCCGGGCGCCTTCGGGCTGTTCTATTTGCGATACCGCGATCCAA
>CBRGMJ010000468.1:0-1932 GCA_967797525.1 uncultured bacterium
CGCCGATGGCGTCTTCGTCGTCGGGTGTCCGTACGGCGACTGCCTCAACCGCGAGGGCAACTACCTGATGCGCGAGCGCGTGGACCAGCTACAGCGGCGGCTCGCACGGCGCAAGATCCCGGCCGAACGGCTGGGGATGCTTGCCTACGGCCTGCACGACGTAGACGCCTTCCTGGCCGAAGTGGCCGCATTTCTCAAACGGCTGGAGGCGCTCGGCCCGCCCGCGCCTCCCGGCCGCCCCGCCCGGCCTGCCCAAGCCGCGTCGCAACCCGTCCAGACGGAGGAGGGGGCATGAAGCGACCGCTGAGGGTCTGGCTGGCCTATCTGTTTTTTTACATCCTCTTCTTCTTGATCCTCACCTTCGTGGCATCGTTCGGCCTCATTGCGGAAGCCTGACGACGCCGGCAACGAGATGGCGGCCGACCTCGAGCAGATCTACCGGCCCGTCGCGTCCGACCTCAGCGCGTTGGACGCGCTGCTCCACCGCGAGCTCGCTACCGCCGATCCGTTTATCGGCGAACTGGTTGGACACGTCCTCGCGACGCGCGGGAAGCTCATCAGACCGGCCCTGGCGCTCTTGTCGGCTCAGGCCTGCGGTGGAGCGGACGAGCAGCGGATGTGGCTGGCCGGCACGGTCGAACTCATCCACATCGCGTCGCTGATTCACGACGATGTGATCGATGCGTCCGACCTGCGCCGGGGGATCACGACCGTCAACGTGCTGTGGGGCAATCAAGTGGCGGTGTTGCTTGGGGACTATCTCTTCGCGACGGCGTTCGACTTGGTCAGCCGGATCCGCCACCCGGAGGTGGCGCCGACGATTGCACAGGCGGCGGTGCGCATGAGCCACGCCGAGATCACGGCCGTCAAGACCGGTGGCGAGCCTCACGAAGACGAAGACACCTATTTCTCGATCATCGACGGCAAGACGTCGGCGCTCTTTTCCGCGGCGTGCCGCGCCGGGGCGCTGATTGCCGGCGCCCCGCGCGGGGCCGTCGACGCCATGGCCGAGTTCGGCCGCCAGTGGGGGATGTCGTTCCAGATCACCGATGATACGCTCGATCTCACGGGCGACCCGCAGGCGTTGGGTAAACCGATTGGGAGCGACATCGACAGCGGCAAGATTACGCTGCCGGTGATCGCGGCGCTGCGTCAGGCCGGAGACGACGACCGTCAGCGGCTGCGGGCGCTCTTGCGCGGCGCCGACCGCGAGGCCACCCTGGCTGAACTGGGGGCACTGCTGAACCGGTACGGGGGGGTACGGTACGCCCTCGACACGGCGCGGGCGTTCGCTGATCGTGCGACCGCCGCCTTGGAGGCGATCCCGGCCTCGCAGGCGAAGGAAAGCCTGCGCGACCTGGCGGCGTTCGTGCTGGTGCGGGCCCGGTAGTGGTCGACGCGCGGTAGGGGGGACATCCATGACTTTCGCGAGTTCGAGTGAACCGCGGACGCCCCGGCAGCGGTGGTTTGCTGATGGGCTGCGGCGCGTGTTGCTGGAGCACGGGCTCGAGGAGACGGCTGCCGATCAGGCTCCCCGCGTTGTGCTGCACTTCGTCGATCGCGAGGCGCCCCGCCCGTTTCGCCGGAAGGCTCAGGCGATTTTTGTCGTGGCGATCGCCGAAGGTCCGCTGCCCGACGGCGAGGTGCTCCCCGCGTTGTATCCGGTGCTCGTGCGCGCGCTGGCGAATATGGAAGTCTTCCTGGTGCCCAAGGGCGACCGCGCGGACGCCTACGTCGTGACGTTGGAGCAGGGGTACTACAAGATCGACGACGCGGACGACCAAACGTTTTTCACGCGGCTCTTCGAACGCCTCGAACCGCTGGCGGCGGCGCAGCTGGTGATCAACAACGAGTTCCAGACCGATCTCGAGCCCGACTTGTGGGACGGCGACGATCTGACGCGACAACTCGCCGACGCCGGCCGGAGGCTCG
>CBRGMJ010000469.1:0-1929 GCA_967797525.1 uncultured bacterium
TCCGTCGAGGCGGATGAGCCCGTCGAGGCCGTCCTGGAAGTGATCCGGACCCACGGACACTCACGGGTGCCGGTCTCCCACGAGACGGTCGATCAGATCGTCGGTGTGATCCACGTGAAGGATCTGCTGACGGCGTTTCGCGGCGGGCGCCTCACGGGGACGGCGCGGGCCTACGCGCGCCCGGCGTACTTCGTGCCGGAGAGCAAGCGGTTGGACGAGTTGTTCAAGGACATGCGGCGCAAGAAGGCCCATATGGCGATCGTGGTCGACGAGTACGGGGGCACCGCAGGTATCGTGACGATCGAAGACCTGCTCGAGGAGATCGTCGGTCCGATTCAGGACGAGTACGATGCTGAGGAGCCTCCGATCAAACGCCTCAATGATCGGACCGCGGTCGTCGACGGCAAGATGCACCTTGAGGAAGTCAACGCCGCGCTGGACCTGGCGCTGCCGATTGGCGATGTCGATTCGCTGGGTGGGTTTGTGTACAGTCTGCTTGGGCACGTGCCCGCCCAGGGCGAGCGCGTCCAATACGACGGCGTCGAACTGTCGGTCGAGCGCGTGGATGGCAACCGTATTGCGCAGGTGAGGATCACGAAGGAGGAGCCGGCGGCCGCCGTCGACGAGTGATGCGTCAGCACCTCCGTACCTGGCTCATCGCGGGTCTGCTGGTCGTCATGCCCCTCGGCGTCACCGTGTTCATCCTGCTCGCGCTGTTCCGGTTTCTGGACAATCTGCTCGGGCCGTCGTTTCGGCTCCTGCTGGGCACGGACGTGCCGGGGCTCGGGCTCATCGCGGGGATCGTGGTCATTCTCGTCGTGGGCGCGCTGACCAGCAACATCGTCGGGCGGCGGGTCGTGGAAGGGTTCGACTGGCTGATGATGCGCATCCCGCTGGCCCGCACGATCTACTCCGCCACCAAACAGTTCAGCGACTCGATCCTCAGCCAGAACCGCGGCGCGTTCAAAAAGGCGGTGTTGGTCGAGTGGCCGCGCCAGGGTCTGTACTCGGTGGGCTTCGTGACGGGCGAAACGCGCGGGGAGGCGCAGGAGAAGACGAAGGAACGGGTCATCAACGTCTTCATCATCACGACTCCCAACCCCACGACAGGATTTCTCTGCCTGGTGCCCGAGAGCCAGATTATCGAGCTGGAGATGAGCGTGGAGGACGCGCTCAAACTCGTCGTCTCGGCCGGGATCGTCGTGCCGTCGTACCGCGGTTCGGCGAGTCGCCCTGCCGCTGCGCCGGCGCGGTTTCAGTGACCCCCGCGCGCAGACCGGGGCGCGGCACCCCCACCGCATCGCAGATCACGGCACTGGTGCAGGCAGCGCGACGGACGCGGCGACGCGCCTACGCACCGTATTCGGGGTTCCGCGTGGGGGCGGCGGTGCTGACGGCATCAGGGGCGGTCGTATCAGGCTGCAACGTCGAGAACGCCTCGTACGGTCTGTCGATATGCGCCGAGCGGGCGGCGATTCATCGGGCGGTCGCCGAGGGGCACCGGCGGCTGAGGGCGGTCGCGGTCGTCGGAGGCCGTGCCGGGGTGCTGCCGTGCGGCGCCTGCCGGCAGGTGATGCACGAATGTGGAGTCGAGCACGTGATTGTCGCCGGGCCATCCGGCGCGCCCCGGCTGTTCACCCTCGCGGAGCTGCTCGGTCACGCCTTCGGTCCTGCCGATCTTCGCGTCTAGCCGCGTTCCGGCGATTTTCTTGACGCTCTCGCGCCGCGCCCAGTATAGTTAGTCGACAGCGAACGCGATATGGTGCGCGTGGGGACGTCGGACACCGCGGGAGCGGGATCGTGCATGTCACATCGCTACCCTTCAGCCGGCTCCTGGGTAGGCAGGTACTCGACGCGAGCGGGTTTGCGCTCGGCCGTCTGGCCGACCTAGCCGCCGAAGTCCACCTTACGCGTCCGAGGATCGTTGGT
>CBRGMJ010000470.1:0-1924 GCA_967797525.1 uncultured bacterium
GCCTGCCGCTCGCCGGGTTCGCGGCCCGGCTGGGCGGGTGGCACGTCTCGCGCCCGGCGCTGGAAAACCCCACGACCTGTCCCGTCGGATCCTCCGCGACAAAGACGACGTGCCGTTGCTCGGGCACCAGCGCCAGCACTTCGTTCCATCCGTGTTCTCGCCGCTCGTACGAGAGCCCGGCCAGCCCCTCCGCCGGCAGGATCCCGCGATACGTCGTCCGCCAGGCATCGACGTGTACCCTCGCGAGCGCCGGCGCATCGCTGGCCCACGCCGGTCTGATCTTGATCGTCAACTCGTCCATAGTCTCCCGGACAGGTACATCCTCGGCGAAGGCGTATCCTCCCAGGTACCCATGAAGCGCGCACGTGATGCTGAGGAGGAACATCGGTGCCACTGACACCAGTGCAGATCGAAGCCCTGAGGAAGATCTCGAGTCCCACCATCGCCAACGCCATCGAAACGTTCAAGGTCCGGCCGCGCGAGACGGGCAACCTGTCCTCCGACATCCGGGGACTCTTCCCCGAACTCGGGTCGATCGTCGGCTACGCCGCCACCGGGCTTATTCGCGCCGAGCACGGGCCCGCGGAGGGCCGGCGCGCCAGCACGTTCGCCTACTGGGACTACGTCCTCTCGACCCCTGCCCCGCGCATCGTTGTCGTGCACGACCTGGACGACCCACGCGGTCAGGGCGCGCAGTGGGGCGAAGTGCAGGCCAACATCCACAAGGCGTTGGGCTGCGCCGGCGTCGTCACCGACGGGTCGGTGCGCGATCTCGGCGAGGTGCGCGCGCTGGGCTTCCAGTTCTGCGCCGCTCACGTCTCGGTCTCGCACGCGAACGTCCACCTGGTCGACTTTGGCATTCCGGTCAAAGTCGGTGGCGTGTGGATCCAGCCCGGCGACCTGATCCATGCGGATCAACACGGTGTGGTGATCATCCCACACGAGATTGCCGACAAAATCGCCGATGCCTCGGCCAAGATCGAAACCGACGAGCGGCGCATCATTGACGCGTGCAAGGCGCCGGATTTCTCAGCGGAGCGGCTGAAGGCCGTGTACAGCGAGATCCGTCCGGGGATGTATTGATCACACGCTCGACGACGGTGCGCTCGCGCGAACCGCTGGGATCCACTCCATTGCAACGCGCTCCAGCATGCGCCGATCCCTGATCCATGAATAGAGCGGATAGTCCGGATCGGGGTCGCGCAGCCAGAAGAGGATGAACTCGCTGAACCCCAGTTCGCGGTAGCGTCCGACGAAGTCCTGAAACGCCCCGAGCGACGCATACGGCTCGTCGCGAGTCTGCCCCATCATGAACGAGCGTATGATCTCGCGCGGATCGCGGCCGCGCGCCCGGCAGAGATCGTCGAGCATCATCCCGCGTTCCCGCGTCACGTCCAGCGCCTCTTGCGGCGCCAGGTCGCGGCCGCCGTTGGTGTTCCACACATTGCCGTATTTGGCCGTCACCTGCAGGAGCGCGGGGCTCTTCCCGCCGATCATGATCGGCGGCCGCGGTTGCTGCACGGGTGGCGGCTGGATCGAGGCGTCCTGGATGCGATAGTAGCGCCCCGCATATGTGGTCCGCTCCTGCCGCAACATCGCGTCCAGCACCGCGAGGTACTCACGGAACCGCCGAAACCGCTCCGGCCGGCTCCAAGGCTCGACCCCCGTCATCGAATGATCCATCGGCGCCCCGCCGGCCCCGATGCCAAGGATCAACCGGCCCTCCGACACGTGATCCACGGTCAGCGCCTGCCGCGCCAGTACGGCGGGGCCCCGCAACGTGATCGTCGTCACCAGTGTGCCGACGCGCACGCGCGGCACGCGCGCCGCGAGCGCCGAAAGCAGCGTCCAGCATTCGAACCACCGGTCGATGGGCCCGCGGGGGTTGACGAAGTGATCGGGCAGCCAGGCGCTGTCGAATCCC
>CBRGMJ010000471.1:0-1922 GCA_967797525.1 uncultured bacterium
ACTGGAGCGCAAACAATACGGGGTGACGCTGGACGATGGTCGCCATGCAGCCGACCCCCAGCGCTACCCGCTGCGTGCGTGCGGCGAGGGCGCCGAGTAAGGCAATGGGTTCGAGTCGCGGCTTGCTGAGGATGCTGTCCCCGACCCATACATGTTCCATCAGGCCCGAGTGTTCGGCGGCCTCCGCCAGATCCAAGAGTTGCCCTGTCGTGAATGCACCGAGGGCGACGCCGCGGTTGGGCAGCGTCAAGCCGAACGACGTGCTAGTCTTCATGTACCAACTCCCCCTTCACCGGCAGATCGTAGCGGCGGCGGATGCTCGAGCCGAGCCTGCCGATATCGGCTCCGTAGACATGAAGGGAAATGGCCGGCCCGGGACCCAGATTCGTGACCTTGTGGATGTCGCCCGGGGGAGTATACGCTGCCACCGCGCCCGTCGGATTGGACGAGTGCCCCGTTTCGATGAGGTGGGCCACGGGCCCTTCCTGGACGAGCCGGTACTGGCTCTCATGCTCCTCGCCTTCGTGCACTCCGACGACGCACCAGGACACATGATCGTGGATCGGCGTAGCCTGTCCCGGGAGCCAGACGAGCGAGACGATGGAGAAGCCGCCGTCGTCCTCGACGTGCAGGATATGTTGCTGGTAACCGGCGGGATTCGACACGCGCTGCGCCGGGTTGAGCAGGTCATGCTGGTGGAGAGACAGTCGTAGCGCCGCAGCCACCCGGCCGGCGACCCGTGACGGGGCTACGTCGGAGCGGACGGCGGCGCGGATGGCATCAATCAGCGAGGCGAGGTGGGGGGTCACCGTTGCGGGGAGCGTCATACGTCTGTCCTCCCAAGTGAGGAATATTGTTGATATACTACTCGGATGTGTAGTAGTATGTCAAATGATGGAGCGGACAACGAGGTCTTCTGATCGACCCCGCGTAGCCGGTGGCGCCCGGCAGCCGGCCGGCGCCGACCGACTCCGGACGGCGGACCTCTCCGACGATCTGCGTCGCGCCATCATCACCGGCCGGTTGCGGCCCGGCGCGCTTCTGGTCGAGGCCGAAGTCTCCGCGCGATACGGCGTCAGCAAGTCCCCGGCTCGAGAGGCGCTGAAGGTGCTGCAGCAGGAGGGTCTGGTCGACGTCATCCCGCGGCGCGGCTACGTGGTCACCCCCATCACCGTGAAGCAGATCAAAGACCTGTTCGATCTTCGTCTCATCCTCGAGCGTGAGGCCGCTATGGTCGCGGCCCGGACCGCGACGGAGGACGACATCGCCGTGCTGCGGCGTCTGAGCGGCGATCGCTACGTGCCCGGGGATCCTGAGAGTCATGCGCGCTTCCTCACGCAGAATAGGTCATTTCATCTTGCCGTCGCGCAGGTCTCACGCAACGACCGGCTGACCGCGGTCCTGGCGCGTTTGCTGGACGATCTTGAGCGCTTGTTTCACCTGGGGCTCGACGTGCGTGACCGCAGCGAAGCGTTGATCCATGAACACCACGACGTCGTCGACGCGATCGTCGCGCGCGACTCCCAACGAGCCGGCGCGGCGATGGCCGCGCAGATCGAAAACGCCAGACAGATGGTGTTGGAGGCTGTCATGAGCGGGTCGCTCGCGGCCCAGGTGGGGTAAACATGCTGACCGGTATTGATCACATCGTGCTTGTGGTCGACGATCTGGACACTGCGATCCGCGACTACACTGACCTGGGGTTTGCGGTGGTGCGGGGAGGCCGCCACCCCCACGGTACACACAACGCGCTCGTGGGTTTCTCGGACGGGTCGTATCTCGAGCTCCTGGCTTTCTACGAGCCGACGCCACAGCAGAGATGGTGGCCGACCCTTCAGCGCGGAGGCGGCCTGGTTGACTTCTGCATGGCCACCGACGACCTGCGGACGGATATGGATGCGCTTCGGCGGACGGGGGTCGTG
>CBRGMJ010000472.1:0-1907 GCA_967797525.1 uncultured bacterium
GGGGTCGAGCGCGAAGATGGCTATTTTGTGCGTGTGGGCGACCGACGTCTGCGGGTCGGCATCGCGGTCGGTAGGGTGGGGGTCTTTCGGCTCGGGCTGCTAGGATAGCACCCGCTTGAGCGCGACGAAGGATCCGGCGTTCGTGATCGTCGGGGGCGGTGTCGCCGGCCTGCGCGCCGCCATCGGGCTCGCGCCGGCGGGCCGCGTGCTCGTTCTCACCAAGGCGGACCCGACCGAAAGCAACACCGGCTACGCGCAGGGCGGCATCGCGGCGGCGATGGGCGACGACGACAGCCCGTCGCTGCATGCCGGGGACACGATGCGCGCGGGCGACGGGCTGTGCGACGAGGCGGCGGTGCGCGTGCTCGTCGAGCACGGACCGCACGACGTGCGCGAACTCATCGACTGGGGGGCGCGGTTCGACCTCGCCGCCGACGGCCGGCCCGCGCTCGGCCGCGAAGCGGCGCACAGCGTACGGCGGGTGCTGCATGCCGGCGATGCGACCGGCCGCGAGATCGGCCGTGTGCTCTGGGAGCGCGTGCGCGCGCTCTCGTCGGTCGAGACGATCGACCATGCACTCGTCACCGAGGTGCTCGTTGATGGCGGGTTCGCCGGCGGAGTTCGCTATTTCGACGCGGCGGGGCGCGGCCACGAGGCGCGCGCGCGGTCGACGCTCCTCGCCACGGGCGGCGCCGGACAGGTCTTCAGCGACACGACGAACCCGGCGGTTGCGACCGGGGACGGCATCGCGTTGGGCTTCGACGCGGGCGCGCGCCTCGCGGATCTGGAGTTCGTCCAGTTTCACCCGACGGCGCTCAACCTCGCCGGCGCGCCGCGGTTCCTGATTTCCGAGGCGCTGCGCGGCGAAGGCGCCCGCCTCGTGAACGTCCGCGGCGAGGGGTTCATGACCCGGTATCACCCCGCCGGTGATCTCGCGCCGCGCGACGTCGTCGCCCGCAGCATCGTCCGCGAGTCGGAGGCGTCGGGCGGCCCGGTGTATCTGACGCTCGCGCATCTCGACCCCCGGTTCGTCACCAAGCGGTTTCCGACGATTGCGGCGATGTGCGCGCAGATCGGCCTCGACCTCGCCCGCGATCCCATCCCGGTCGGCCCCGCCGCGCACTACATCATGGGCGGCGTCGACACGGACGTGTGGGGGCGGACGTCGCTGCCCGGGCTGTATGCCGCCGGCGAGGCGGCCTGCACGGGCGTGCACGGGGCGAATCGGCTGGCCAGCAACTCCCTGCTGGAGGGCCTGGTCTTCGGCGCTCGCGCTGCCCTTGCGATGCGGGAACCACCGCAAGCCGGCTCGCTTGGACCAGACCGTGTCATGGCTGATGGCTCAGGGCTGATGGCAAAGGGCACGGAGGGTCGTAGTGACCAGCGGCCCTATGCCATCAGCCATCAGCCATTCGCCATGGCAAGCGTGAAAGACTTGATGTGGCGCTCGGTCGGCCTCTTTCGAACGCGAGAAGGGTTGGCGGCTGCCGTGGAGACCCTCGAGCGCGCGTCCGTGCCCGCGTCTCCGGCCGCAGCGGAGGAATGGCGCCAGAGCCACCTCGTCACCGTCGCGCGACTGATCGCCCGTGCCGCGCTCCGGCGGGAAGAAAGCCGCGGCGGACACTTCCGTGCAGACTTCCCCGAGCGCGATGATGCGCGCTGGAAGATTCACGTCGTGGATGTACGCAGCGCGTCTTAGACACAAAGGACACCAAGGGACACAAAGGCAAAACCGATAAGATAAACTCTTTGTATCCTCTGTGTCCTTGGTGTCCTTGGTGTTGATGCAGCGTGCGGAAAGCAGATTGATGTCGAAGAAACCCGAGAAAGAGTCGTTCGTGACCGAGATCACGCCGCGTTCGCAGGATTTTGGAAAGTGGTACCTCGATGTGGTCCGCCGCGCGGAG
>CBRGMJ010000473.1:0-1903 GCA_967797525.1 uncultured bacterium
TCCCTTCATGCCCGAGAAGTTTAAGGGGCGCAAGGTGCGCTTCGTGGCGGTCGAACCCGAGGCGTGCCCGTCGTTGACCCGCGGTCAGTACCTGTACGACTTTGGCGATACGGCTGCGACGACGCCCCTCGTCAAGATGTACACGCTTGGGCACAACTTCATCCCGGCGCCGATTCACGCGGGTGGGTTGCGTTATCACGGCGACGCGCCGCTGCTCTGCCTGCTCTACCATCACAAATACATCGAAGCGGTCGCCTACCAGCAGCGAACGGTCTTCGACGCCGCGGTGCAGTTTGCGCGGACCGAGGGCATCCTGCCGGCGCCCGAGTCCGCCCACGCGATCCGCAAGGCGATCGATGAGGCGTTGGAGGCTAAGAAGGAAGGCCGCGCGCGGACGATCCTGTTTGGGCTGTCAGGCCACGGTCACTTCGACCTGGGCGCGTACGAGGCGTACATGGCCGGCCGGCTGGAAGACTTTGCGTATCCCGAAGACGCGATCAAGGACGCGATGCGAGAACTGGCGGCGATCCAGCCCTAGCAGGGCGGCTCGATCGCGATAGCCGCATTAAAGTCCCAGTAGTCGATGACGACGGTGCCTTCCTGTGTCGCGTTTTCGACCCGCCGCGGGTAGCCGGTCTGCGTGGCGACGGACATCTTCTGCCGGATCGTCCTGCCCTTGGCGGTGATCACCACGTTGTACGTCTGGGTGGGCGTGCCCTCAACCGCTTCAGCGGCGCCCTTCGTTACCTGGAACGTCGAGTCGGCGTCTTGCTGGACGCCCTCCCGGGGATCCGGCAATGGCATCTTCTGCGGCAATTTGCCGCACCCTGACGGATTGCGAGACCACATGGATTCACCGATGATGATGAACTCGCCGCCCGTGAAAGTGATCCGCCTCCGATCTGGAGCAACGTACTCGATCGTCATCGCGCCCTGCGGGGCGGTCATCTTCGAGCGAAACGTGCGGGCCGATGCGAACTTCTCCTGGGCGCTACGGTATTCGGCCACGGCCTGGGGGTCGCCTTGCATCGAGGGTCCCGCCGGTCCGGCCACCGCGACAATGGGCACGACCAGCGCGGCTGCGAGTAACAGGGCGCAGATCCGGACCATAAGGACACCACCCGTCGTCCAGATATCCGGCGATCCGATCCACCGGTCTCAGGAGATTTCGGTTGCGGGCACGGAATACCTCCGTTTGTTGGCGCGACCCCCGAGGGGGACGGCGACCGGCAGGCGCCGCGGTTGCGCCCTCGCCGCCCCCTCTGTCCGGACCGCAGGTTCATCATGCAGCCACCCTCTCTCGCGATTCTCACGAGCGGGCGTCCGGAGCTGAGACGTGCCGTCTAGTGGGGGCGGCGATCGAGGGAGTGCACGGAGACCCGCCGCGCAATGTCGCGGCTCAGGGCGCGCATCTGGCCGTGCACCATGAGCGTGATGGGGCCGTCGAGTGGGGCCACTTCGCGAATCTGCACCTCAGCACCCGGGACGAGCGCCAAAGCCACGAGGTGGGCCACGATGGCGTCATCCTCCTCGGGGATGCTGGCCACGGCAGCGAGGCCCCAGACCTCAAGCCGATCGAGCGTGATCACCGAGACGGGAGGCGCCGGCCCCTCGCCAGGGATTGGAAACCCGTGGGGACAGCTGACAGGATGCCCGAGCACGTCCGCCAGGCGTGCCTCAACCTGCGGGCTGATCACGTGCTCCATCTTGCACGCCTCGGCGTACACCGCGGGCAGTTCAAGGTGTAGCACGTCGGTCAGCAGCCGCTCGGCCAGGCGAAGGCGGCGCACGACTCGCTCGGCGGTCTGAAGGCCGAGGGGTGTCAGACGATATCCCTGCTCGGTCCCCGACCGCAGCAGACCCTGCGCCTCCAGGCGCTTGAGCATTTCGTACGACGAGGGCG
>CBRGMJ010000474.1:0-1883 GCA_967797525.1 uncultured bacterium
TGAAAGGGTAGATGGCGTTTGGGATCACGTTTCGGAGGATAATGCGCGCGTCACCGGCACCGCACGCCCGCGCCGCCTCGACGAAATCCCGGCCGCGGACCGTCAGGATATCCCCGCGCAGCAGGCGGGCGTAGATCGGCCAGTGGACCACCGCAATGGCGACCATGACGTTGTCCAGACTGCGCCCCAGCACTGCCACGACGGTCACGGCCAGCACGAGCCCCGGGAACGCCAGGAAGACATCGGTGATGCGCATCATGGTTTCATCGAGCCGGCCGCCATAGTAGCCGGACAGGCCGCCAAACACGAGGCCGATGACCACGGCGATGACGATCACGACGATCGAGACCCGGAAGGCGGTCCGCGCCCCCCAGACGATCCCGTAGTAGATATCGTATTGCCCTTCGGTGGTCCCAAAGACGTGCCGGGCCCGCGGCGGCTGGGGGTCGCTGCCGAATCCTTCTTGGGGGATCAGATACACGTTGCGCGACGTGGCCGGCGGGGGCGCCAGGATCGGCGCCAGAACAGCCAGCGATACAAATGCCACGATCAGCGAGAAACCGACGACCGAGAGAATGTTCCTGCGGAGCCGCTTGGTGACGTCGGACGGGATCGTCCAGAACGCGAAGACCGCGACCGCCACGAAGAGAAACTCGACCGCGGCCAGGGGAAACCGGGCGACGCGGTCGCGAACCCCGGGGATCACGACGGCCGCGAGCACGAGGGCGATGCCGAAGACCGCGATGCCGCCGAGGCGTTCGCGGTAAGCGGGCGGCGCCTCTTCCTCCCGGGCGACGCTCAACGTGTGCATCGTCACTGCAGCCTGATCCGCGGGTCAAAGTACGCGTACAGGATGTCCGCCGCGAGGTTCCCGAGGACCGTCAGCGCCGCGACGAACAGGGTAAACCCGGTCACGCCCGGGATATCCAGCTGCTGCGCGGCGAAGGCTCCCCACCGCCCGATCCCAGGGAAATTGAAGATCGTCTCGGTAATCACAACACCGCCGAGCAGACCGACGAGGGTCAGGCTCGAGAGCGTGATGACCGGGATCAACGCGTTCTTGCGCGCGTGCTTCGTGTTGACCACGGGCTCCTCCAGCCCTTTGGCGCGCGCGGTCCGCACGTAGTCCTGGCTCAACGCCTCCAGCATCGATGACCGGTCACACGCACCAGCAGGGCGATCTGGATCATGATCAGCGTCAAGGCGGGCCCGACCAGGTGGCGCGCGGCATCGACGAAGATCCAGAGTTGCCAGTTGAGCAAGGCGTCGAGTGTCATGAACCCCGTGTAGGCGTGAAATTGACCGGACCGCACGAAGAGATCGGCGTCAAGGGACAACCGGCCCGGTGGAAACCAGTTCAACCGGCCGTAGAAAACCATCAAGAGCAACAGCCCCCAGACGAAGCTCGGCATCGAACGGAATGAGATCGAGAGCACCCGCGATAGGTGGTCGATCGCCCGGTCGCGGTGCACCGCCGCCGCGGTCCCCATCCAGACCCCGATGACCATCGTGGGGACAAACGCACACAACGTGAGCTCGAGCGTCGGCGGGAAAAAAGCGCCGATGGCTTCGGCCACGGGCAGTCGGGCGGTCTGCGACCAGCCGAGGTTGCCGTGGAAAAGCTCGCGCAGCCAGTGCAGGTACTGTACGTGGACGGGCTGGTCGAGCCCGTACTTCCTGATGATGGCGTCGATCGCCCTGAGCTGGTTGGGGTTGGTGATGAACGCCCCGGCGCGGATCGCCGGATCGAGAAACTGCAGGAGGGCAAAAATCAGGATCGTGACGCCGAAAGCTACCAGCGGCAGCAGCACCAACCGGCGCGCGATGTAACTGGCCATCGTCCAACCCGCCTGGGCGCGTGGGCGGCCCCGGCCTCGCCCCGG
>CBRGMJ010000475.1:0-1873 GCA_967797525.1 uncultured bacterium
TTCTTGGGATATTCTACTGAACGCCTTCCACACGGTGTTCCATGCTGGCGGGGGTGATGGCTTCGTCGGCCGGCGTTTGCCGGCTCTGCTGTGGGGAGCGGGTGTTCAAAATGTCCATGTCAAGGTGACTGTTGCCACCCCCAAGCTGGGAGACTACCGCCGCATGCATCTGCTCTCGCTGATTGATTCAGTTCGCGACAAGGTGATCGCCAGCGGATTGCTGGACGAAGTCGAGTTGCGTGAGCACAGAGGGGCATTGCTGCGCCATCTTGACGATCCTACGACGGTCGTTTTTGACAAGCTTTTCGTACCGTCGTGGGGGCGGAAACCGGGCTGAGAGACCGTCCCCGAGATGATTCCACCCGACTGATGCAGCGGCGCCGCATCAGTCGGCACCTCACCTAACGTAAGCGAGAGTCCCATTCCCAACGGCCTGAACATCGCCTCCGCCCGTCCGATAAGATTGGCGGGGGCGATTGCCATGTCAAGGGCTGAACAGATTGCGCTCGCCGCTTTCGGGGCGGCGCTGCTCGCGGCCATCTTCGTCATCGTCGTCTATCAGCGCGCGCCCGAGCCGGTCGTCGTGGCGACGCCGGCCGCCCCCGCGACCATCAAGGTCCACGTCGTCGGAGAAGTCGTGTGGCCCGGCCAGTACCTGCTGCGGGCCGGGGCGCACGTGCAGGACGCGATCCTCGCCGCGCACGGACCGACACTGATCGCCGACCTCAACCGCGTCAACCTCGCGGCCGTCCTGCGGGACGGCGACCGCGTGGTTGTCCCCAGGATCATCCAGCCACCCTACCCGTTCCCAACGGTCATCGGATCGGCGCGGGAGGGAGTCGGGACGCCGTCACCCGGGCGGCAGGGGAAACGCACTCATCCTCTGGTGCCGGAATCGCCGTCAAAGACAGAGGGAGGGGAGCACGGCCGGACGGTGAACGTGAACACGGCGACCGCAGAGGATCTTGAGCGACTCCCCGGGATCGGACCAGTGCTGGCGCGCCGCATCATCGCGCACCGGGACCAGCAAGGCTTGTTCCGGACGCTGGACGATCTGCTCCAGGTCCAGGGGTTTGGGAGAAGACTCCTGCGGCGGCTGGAGCCCATGCTCCGGCTCGACTAACGGAACCCAAGTCGCCCCGCCCCCGTAGTACAGATCGGGGGTTGCGGGCGCAGGAGCGGTGTGGCAGAGGCGACCGACAGAGCTCGATCGCCATATTCCCCCGATGAAGTAGCACGCTTCGAGGCGCTCGTGGCCCGCTATTCGAAACACGTCTATGCGGTGGCGTACCGCGTGGCCGGAAATGAGGCGGACGCCAAGGACCTGGCGCAAGAAGCGTTTGTGCGCGTCTGGAAGGCGCTGCGGCGCATCGAACCGGACGCGGCCCTGGAGGGATGGCTGTACCGGATCGTCACCAATCTCTACATCGATCTGCTGCGACGCAGACCCAAGACGCGCGTGCAGTCTCTCGACGAGCCCATCGTGACGAGCGAGGGCCAAATGGCGCGCGAGCAGCCCGACCCCGCCGCCGACGTCGAGCGGACAGTGCTCGACAAGATGGTCGACCGCCGGGTGCAGGACGCCCTGCTTGGCCTGCGCGAGGATCTGCGGATGGTGGTCGTGCTGGCCGACGTGGAAGGGTATCCCTATGAGGAGATTGCCGAGATGATGGGCGTGCCGATCGGCACCATCAAATCGCGTCTGCACCGGGCGCGGCGGGCGTTGCGCGACCGGCTGGCGCCCGTGCGGGCGGAGATGAGTCGGACATCATGAGCCACCGTATCCAGCACCAACTCAGCGCATATCTGGACGAGGAGTTGCCCCCAAACGAGATGGCTGACGTGCGTCGTCACCTGACCGACTGTGACGAAT
>CBRGMJ010000476.1:0-1860 GCA_967797525.1 uncultured bacterium
CCGCCGCGTTGTTCCCGGCGGCCACCACGAGGACCCGGCCAAAGGCGCCCTTGTGCACGTCCATCCGTCTATGCGGGATGGCCGCATCGACCATCGCCCGGGTGACCAGTGACGTTCTCACTCCAGCGCCGTCGATCAATCGCTGCGGGTGCCCCACGTCTGCGACCCAGATCCGGCCGGCGTACTCGGCGCCCGGCGGCAGGATCACGCCGATCTTCGGGAGACCCATGGTGACCGTCATGTGCGCGCGGACGGCTGACCCGTCGACGGCGCCATCATCGCCCTGAACCCCTGAAGGGATGTCGATGGCCAGCACCGGACGGCCCGAGGCGTTCGTCGCCTCGATCGCCTTAGCCGCGACGCCCACCACCGGGCCGTGGAACCCGGTCCCAAAGAGAGCGTCGATGATCAGATCGGCGCCCGCCATGACGCCGCGGAGGCCGGGCACACCGGTACTATCGAGGGGAGAGATCTCGACGCCGGCGCGGCGGGCGGCGGACAGGTTGACCGCCGCGTCACCCGAGACGTCGGCTTCCCGGGCGACGAGGATCACGGTGACACGCCAGCCGGCGGCCGAGAGGACGCGGGCGGCGACAAGCCCATCGCCACCGTTGTTGCCCCGGCCCGCCACGATGAGCACGCGTGCGCCGGCGCGCTCGACCATGCGGCCGGCCGCGGCCGCCACCTGCCGGCCGGCCGCTTCCATCAGCATCAGGGTCGAGATACCGAACTCGTCGGCCGCACGGCGATCGAGCGCGGCCATTTCCTGGCTCGTCGGTAGTCGCACGACGGGACCTCAACCGTTTGTGTCTCGTGGCTTCTGGTAGCCGGCTGATGTTTCCTCTTCCACATTGCCCACAGAATCCACAGCACCAGAACGATCGTTGGGGATTGACGGACCATGGGGCCCCATCTACTATGCACACCAGAGGGGTGCGAACCCAACGGCGAAGTAGCCGACTCAAACGTCGTGCACGTGGACTCCGAAAGCCGGATGGTCTTCTTGGGGGGTAACTCCCGAGATCAGCCTGACGCGCAGTAGGAACCGGCGGTGCGACCGAAGACGGTAAAAAGCCGGAAAAAGTGAGCGCCCCTCTTCGATTTTCCCTCGCTAGGCCCCCCAAGCGGCGTTAGCCAACCGGCTGACCAAACTGCAGGAGGTAGCCGTTGTTATCGTAGATCCCAAGCCCAACCCCATTCCTCACTAAGACGATCGCACTTGAAGCTGAGGACGTTCGTGTAGAATGCGACGGACCCGGGAAGATCCCAGGTCCGCAGCATTGGAGTCAAGGCTTTGAGCCGCATACGCTCGTCAGACGCCCGAGATGGCGACCGCGTTGGCCACGGCGTGATCGTGCGTGTGCGAGAGGGCAACGAGCACGCTGGAGATACCGCGGGATTCTGCGATGCGCCGCGCCGTGCCGTGCAAATGGACGATCGGCCGACCAAGCGTGTCATTGGTAATTTCGATGTCGCGCCACGCCAGGTCGCGCCAACCGACACCCAGCGCCTTCATCACGGCTTCTTTCGCGGCGAATCGCGCGGCCAGACGCTGGCCCAGGGCCACCGGTGAGGTGGCGCGATCGATCTCCCGCGCTGTGTACACGCGCTTGACAAACGCGTCACCCCAGCGCGCGATGGCCCGCTCGATGCGCTCGACTTCGACGATATCAACGCCGAGCCCCAAGACCCGCGTCACGGTTTCTCCGCCTCATCCTCCAACATGTAGGGGATGTCGTCTTTGATCGGATAGCGCCGGCCGCACGACGTGCAGACGATGCGGTCACCCCGGCGCACGACCGGCGCATGGTCCACGGGGCAGGCAAGGATCTTCAGTAGTTCCTCGTCGATGTTCACATG
>CBRGMJ010000477.1:0-1849 GCA_967797525.1 uncultured bacterium
CGGTGCAGGCAGCCCGCACCCGGTTGGGACTCGATCGACCGCTGGCCCTGCAATACCTCTGGTGGCTTTCGCGTGTGGCGCGCGGCGATCTCGGGTTCTCGCTGCGCACCCACCAGCCCGTGACCGAGGCGATCGCGCAGCGTCTCCCCGTCACCGTGGAACTGACGGTCGCAGCCATGGCGCTGGTGCTGGTGGTGGGGATTCCGGTGGGTGTCCTGGTGTCGGTCCGCAACCGGACGGCCGTCGACGCCACGACGTCGGTGTTGTCGCTGCTGGGACTGTCGATTCCGAGCTTTTTTCTTGGGATCGTGCTTATCGATCTGCTGGCGCTGCGTCTTCACTGGCTACCGTCGCTCGGTTACGTCTCGGTGACCGAGCGCGCGATCGACAACGTGCGGCACATGATCCTGCCCGCGGTCGCGCTCGCCACGGGGCTGGCGGCCGTGATCCTGCGGATGGTGCGCGGCAGCATGCTGGAAGTCCTCTCGCAGGAGTTCATCCTGGTAGCGAGGTCAAAGGGACTGCGGGAGCGTCAAGTCATCTTCAAGCACGCGCTGCGGAACGCGCTGCTCCCGGTGGTGACGCTCGCGGGGCTGCAGATGGGCACTCTGCTCGGCGGGACGGTGCTGGTCGAGACGGTCTTTGGGCTGCCCGGTGTGGGGCGGCTGCTCCTGGATGGCATCCTCGCCCGAGACTACCCGATCGTCCAGGGGACGGTGCTCCTGCTGGCCGTCGCCCGCGTCGGGACTAGCCTCATCGTCGACGGTCTCTATGCGAGTCTCGATTCGCGCATCAGGTTCGAGTAGCGAGTGGGCGCAACGGGCGCGGCCGGGGTGGTGCTGTTGTTGGTCGTCTTTGCGGCGGCCATCTTGGCGCCGGTGGTGGCGCCCTACTCGCCCACGAAACAGGATCTCGATCACGTGCTCGCGCGGCCGAGCCGGCAGCATCTGCTCGGCACCGACGACCTCGGGCGCGACCTGCTGACGCGGGTCATGTACGGCGCCCGCGTCTCCGTGACAGCCGGGTTTGTCTCGGTCATCGTCGCGGCGCTGCTGGGCGTGCCGTTGGGTCTGGCGGCCGGATACTATCGCGGAGTCACCGACACGGTGATCATGCGGACCATGGACGGGCTGCTCGCGTTTCCGGCGCTGGTGCTGGCAATGGCGATCACCGCGGCGTTGGGTCCGGGCATGCGCAACGTGATCGTGGCCGTGGCGGCCGTCACCTGCCCCGCATTTGCGAGGCTGGCGAGGGGACAGGTCCTGCTCCTCAGGGAGCTCGAGATGGTCGCCGCCGCCAGGGCGGTCGGTATGGGTGATGCGAGAATCCTGCTACGCTACATGGTGCCAAACATGACGTCGGTGCTCATCATTCAGGGCGCGCTCAGCGTCGGACAGGCCATCTTGACCGAAGCGGGGTTGAGCTTTCTCGGGTTGGGAATCCAGCCTCCCACCCCCGCCTGGGGCTCGATGATCGAAATCGGCCGCCGGTATCTCGAGCAAACGCCGTGGATGAGCGTCGGTCCCGGTGTGGCGATCCTCATCACCGTGCTGGGGTTCAACTTCAGCGCCGACGCGCTGCGTGACGTCCTCGATCCGCGGCTGCTCCGCACGGGTGGATAGCGCCATGATACGAGTTTACGCGCACGCACAGCCGCCGGCGGCCGGCCTCCTCGAGCGCGCGCGCCGTGTTGCGCCGGCTACCATCGGCCATCTGCGCGAAGTCGGTTTTGTGGACAGCGGGATCGTGCCCCTGGTCACGCCCGTATCTGTCGTCGGTCCTGCGCTGACGGTGCGGATGGTGTCGCCGGACGGGGGCGCCGTCCACATGGCCATCGATGCGGCGCAGC
>CBRGMJ010000478.1:0-1775 GCA_967797525.1 uncultured bacterium
GTCAACAAGCACAAGGATCGCGCTTGGACCTGGTTCGACACGATCGGCAAAGCCGGCGTGCGGCCGCTCACGAGCGCGGGTCCGATGGTCGACGGGGCTATCAGCGGAGAGTTTCTGGTCGCGTTCTTCGCCTCGACGATCACGCTGTTCCCGCGGCTCGCCCGCCCCGGGGTAAGCGACATCATCGGATGGGCGTACCAGCGCGACGGCACGCCCATCGTGTTGCGCGGCATGGGGATGCCAACCGCCGCGCGTCATCCCAACAGCGCCCGTCTCCTCGTCGACTTCATCGTGTCGCAGACCGGCCAGGTGGCCTTTACCGAAGGCGGGTTGGTGGCGTATCGGGCCGACGTGGCGAAGACGGCCAAGTATCACCTGCAGGAGCTGATCTCGGACATCGGTCAGGAGAACGCGCTGCGCTACGCCTACGATCCCATACTGCTAGATCAGAAACTGAAGGCCGACTTCTTCGCGCGGTGGAAGAAGGCGTTCCGCCGCTAGCCGATGCTTGACGCGGCGCGACTGCCGGGTCGAGTCGAGGCCAGGAACGTCGATGTCCCGGTGCAGTGGGGCGTCGGCCTCCTGGCCGTGCTGCTCGTCCTTTTTCCGATTGCGCCGATCCTCTATCAGAGTTTCCTGACCCGCCCGCTCTACGACGCCGACCGAGCGCTGACCCTCAACAATTACGCACGCATCGCGACCTCGAGCGAGTTTCACGCGGTCGTCGTCAACTCGGTCATCGCGGCGCTCGCGACCACCGTCGTGGCGGTGGTGCTCGGAACGCTGCTCGCCGTCCTGGTCATGCGCACCGACATGCCGCTGCGCGGCATCCTGGGCGGTTTGATCATCAGCCCGCTGTTTATCTCCCCGCTGGTGCTGGCGTTTGCCTGGGTCACGATGTTCGGACCGCAAGGGTATGTCACGATCGCAATGCGCCAGCTGTCGGGCGTCGAGCCCTGGAATCTCTATAGTCTGGGCGGGATTGTCGCGGTGTCGGTCTTCTACTATTCGCCGTACGCCTACCTCAGCGCCGTGGCCAGCCTGTCGCTCTCCGACCCGACGGTGGAAGACGCGGCGCGGATCGCGGGCGCGACGCCGCTGCGCACGCTCATGACCGTCACCCTGCCCCTCCTGCGCCCCGCGATGACGTACAGCGCGCTGCTGGTCGGCATCGGCTCGCTTGAACTGCTGTCCATTCCGCTGATTTTGGGCACACCGTCGGGCATCGATACCGTCTCGACGTTGCTGGTCAAACTCGGGGTGATGGGTGGGCGTCCCGACTACGGCGCCGTGGCGGCGGTCGCCACCATGCTGCTGGTCGTCGTCTCGGGGCTCATCGTGGCGCAGGAGCGCTTCATCGGGGCGGCGCAG
Source organism: uncultured bacterium (assembly GCA_967797525.1). Classification (GTDB taxonomy): domain Bacteria; phylum Sysuimicrobiota; class Sysuimicrobiia; order Sysuimicrobiales; family Humicultoraceae; genus JBGPNN01. The sequence goes on from CBRGMJ010000478.1 coordinate 1,372, forward strand.
CGCTTCATCACCGTCAAAGGGAAGGCCATCGCCCCGCGACCGTTCGCGATCGGCCCGCTCCGATTCGCCGCCGTCGCGCTATGCGTGGTGTACGTACTCGTGGGCGTGGTCATGCCGCTCGCGGGGATCCTGCTGCGCTCGGTCGTCGGCTTTCTCTCGCCGATGGCCAACCCGCTCGAGACCCTCACGTTAGAACATTATCAACTGGTCTTCCAGACCGAGAGCTACCGGCGGTCGATCGTCAACAGCCTGCTGATCGCTGGCATCGGCGGCGGCGTCGGCATCGTCTTCATGGCCCTGCTCGCCCTCGTCACGTATCGGTCAGAACTGTCGTGGCGGAGGCTGCTCGGCTTCGTGGCGCTGTACCCGCGTGCGGTGCCGGGGATCATCGTCGGCATCGGCTT
>CBRGMJ010000479.1:0-1748 GCA_967797525.1 uncultured bacterium
TATCCGGCGGGGTCGACTCGGCGCTCGTGGCCGCGATCGCCGCCGATGCGCTGGCACCCGGCCGCGTGCATGTCGCGTTCCTTCCATCACCGTATACGTCGAAGGAAAGCCGTATGCTGGCCACTCAGGCGGCGGGGAACCTCGGTGTCCAGGTGCTCGACGTCTCGATTGGCGCGATCTTCAACGCCTACCTCGACGCGCTCGCGCCCGTCTTCACCGGCCGTCAGCCCGACGTCGCCGAGGAAAACATCCAGGCTCGCATCCGCGGAACGTTGCTGATGGCCCTCTCGAACAAGTTCGGCTGGCTGCTGCTCGCGACGGGCAATAAGAGCGAGTACTCGTGCGGGTACGCGACGCTGTACGGCGACATGGCCGGGGGCTTTGCGTTGATCAAAGACGTGCCGAAGATGCTGGTCTACGAACTGGCGCGATGGCGAAACCGGCGCGGCGAGGTCATCCCCCAGGGCATCATCGACCGCGCGCCCACTGCCGAGCTCCGGCCCGGTCAGAAGGACACCGACAGCCTGCCGCCCTACGAGATCCTCGACCCGATCCTGAAGCTCTATGTGGAAGAAGACACGCCACCGAACGAGATCATCGCGCGCGGTTTCGATGCGGCGACGGTGGCGCGTGTCATCGCCATGGTCGACCGCAACGAGTACAAGCGCCGCCAGGCGCCGCCCGGGGTCAAGATCACGCCCAAGGCCTTTGGCCGCGACCGGCGGCTGCCGATCACCAACGCCTACCGGAGCATCGTGTCTTCAAAAGCGCCCCAACGCGCCTGACGCTCGCCTACCGGGACGCTCCGACGAACCTGACAATGAGATCGGTGGTCCGATCCTCGGACTGCCCGATGGACTGCACAAGGGCGTAGTGCGAGCGGCCCGGGATGGTCTCGAACGTCACGGGAAAACCACGCCGACCGACCGCATCAACGAACTCCCGCGACTGCCGCTGCATGGCCTGAAAGTCTTCGCCCGCAAGGATCACCAGGATCGGGACGCGCGTGTCGCGGATCTGGCGGATCGGGGACGCCCCTACGAGCACGGTGGGGTCGTCGCCGAATGGCTGGTGGATGTACGCGGCCGTCCCGCCGTCCGGTGTGTCGTCGAGCCCCTTGGTCAGATCAAAGACGCCCGACAGGGGGATGACGCCCGAAATCGCCTCTGGCTCGACGCCCTCATCGCGGAGATATTGTTGGTCAAACAGCAACAGCGTCACCAGGTGGCCGCCGGCAGAATGGCCGCTCAAGTAGACGCGGTCGGCGCGCCCGCCGTGTTCAGCCGCGTGCCGGATGATCCACGCGACCGCTCGCGCCGCGTCGCGTACGTGTTCCGGATGCCGGACCGCCGGTGTCAAACGGTAGTTGACGATCGCCGTGAGGATGCCGCGTCGCGCGAAGGCTTCACCGATATTCCGAAATTGGTCCTTGTCTCCCTTCTGCCAGACGCCGCCGTGGAAGTACAACAGCACCGGCAGATCGGTCTGTCCCCGCGGCCGGTAGAGATCGATCCTGTGTTTGACCGGGTCGGCGCCCGGTCCGCTGACGTAGGCAATCGTGCGCATGTCCACCGACGGCGTCGCCCCCAGGCTCTGCCAGCCGCACGCTCGTATGCCAAAGACCACGGCAAGCACGATCAGAGTTAGCCCCCGCATTCCCGATTCCCCCCACACGATCGTTCGCGCGTGAGAGGGCTGCGGATGCCGGCAAAAGAGATTTCGCCCGCTCCGCCTGCTACGAGGACGTT
>CBRGMJ010000480.1:0-1737 GCA_967797525.1 uncultured bacterium
GCTCGAGTTTGGGGCGCTGATGCGCGTTGTACGCGTCTTCGATGGCCAGGTCGTGGAGGCCGAACTGCTGCTGGACCTGCCGGAGGACATCCTGTTCCGGCTCGTAAAGTCCCAGCCAGACGAACTGATCGTCGTGTGCGAGCGCGCCCCGAATCTGATCGATCGCGAGGTCGGCCACTCGGGCGCCGCTGCAGTAGGCCGCGCAGTCGATGACCGGGGCGGAGGCGGGCAGATCCAGAGTTTCGGCCACGGCCCCAGCTTATCGCGTCCGATGCCTGCGGATCGGTACGATACGTCGCTTGACTCGGTGCCGTCCGCCGCCCAAGATCACTGCTGTGAGGACGACATCCATGATCAGACCGGCACGCGTTCTATTGCTATTCGTGTTTGCGACCGTGATCATCGCCGGCAGCATCACGCTCACCGCCCAAGGGCAGGCGGCAAAGACCAAGACGGCCACGCCGTTCGTGCCGACCAAGACGCCGTGGGGAGATCCGGACCTGCAGGGCACTTACACCAACAAGGATGAGAACGGCATCCCGATGGAACGGCCCACGCAGTTTGCCGGGAAGAAGGTCGACGAGGTCGACGATTCGTCCGAGTTCGCCGAGATCATCAGGGAGCGGCAGGAACGGGCGCTGGCCAGTGCGGCCGGGATCGGTGGCGCGGATACCGGGGCCGGACCGGTCCATTGGTACGAACACTACAACGCCAAGAACAGCCGGGCATGGATGATCACCGAACCCGCGGACGGGCGAATCCCGGCCCTGACCCCCGCGGGGCAGAAGCTGGCGGATGCCCGCGCTCAGGCGCGGAAGAGCAGCGGCCGTGGCCCTGCCGACTCGTGGGAGGACCGGAGCCTCTACGATCGCTGCATCACGCGCGGCATCCCCGGGTCGATGATGCCGGCGATCTACGGCAATGCCTACGACATCACCCAGTCGCCCGGCGTGGTCGCCATCCGCTACGAGATGGTCCACGAAACCCGGGTGATTCCCGTGGACAACACTCCACGTCCCGCGAAGAGCATCACCTCGTATATGGGCGCCCCGCGAGGGCACTGGGAGGGCAACACGCTTGTCGTCGAGACCACGAACTTCAACGAGCGCGGCGCCTACCGCAATGCCAATCCCGACACGTTCACGTTGACCGAGCGTTTCACACCGGTGGCACCAAACAGGATGGAGTGGTCGGTGACGATCGACGACAAGGCCACGTGGACCAAGCCCTGGACCTACACCATGGTGTTGACGAGGGACTCGTCGCAGCCGATGTTCGAGTACGGTTGTCATGAGGGGAACTACGGTCTGCGGAATATCCTCAGCGCCGCGCGCGCCGAAGAGAAGGCGGCGAAAGAAAAAGGTCAGAAGGACCGTTGATGCCGAGGGCGACAGGGAGCAGGCGACTGTGTCTGGCGCTGATCGCAACCGCTCTCGCGGGGCTGTCGAGCCCGCTCCTGGCCCATCATTCGTTCGCGATGTTCGACACCGGCAAGCGGATCACACTGGCCGGAACGGTGACGGCGTTCGAATGGACCAACCCTCACGTTTACATCGAGCTGGACGTGCCAGACGACAAGGCGGCGGTCAAGCACTGGACCGTCGAGTTGGGCAGCCCGAGCATTCTGATGCAGGGCGGCTGGAAGTTCAGCGACGTCAAGGTGGGTGACAAGATCTCGGTGAACCTGAGCCCGTTGCGTAGCGGCGAGCCGGGAGGCCTGCTCGCCCAGATTACCCT
>CBRGMJ010000481.1:0-1721 GCA_967797525.1 uncultured bacterium
AGCGCCGGAGCCATCGGCCGAGGCGCCCGCGTAGGGATGCCGTTGGCGGCTGCGACGCCGCCTGCGGCTCGAATGCCGGGCGGTGACATGTTCACGTTCATCGTTGAGGCGGCGGCCGGCGGCCGGCGCCTCGACGTCTACCTGACGGAGAAACTGCCCGCCCTGTCGCGGGCGCGCGTGCAATCGTTGATTGCCGACGGGTTCGTCGGCATCCTCCAGGAGCGCCGGCGAACGCCCTCGGGGTCGTTGAGACCGGCGCGGCCCGGCCGGCTGCGCGCCGGCGACCGCGTCCGCGGGGGCGAGACGATCACCGTGGAGATCCCGCCGGCCAAACCGGTGGGGCTGCGTCCCGAACACATCCCGCTCGACATCGTCTATGAAGACGGGCATCTGCTGGTGATCGACAAACCGGCCGGGCTGACGGTGCACCCCGGCGCGGGGCGACCGACCGGCACGCTGGTGCACGCCGTGCTCGCCCATTGCCCCAACCTGCCAGGCATCGGCGGCGAGCAGCGCCCGGGCATCGTGCATCGCCTCGACAAGGACACGTCTGGCCTGCTCGTTGTGGCCAAGACCGAGGAAGCCTTGAGAGCGCTCCAAACGCAGATCCAGACCCGGCACGCCCGGCGCGAATACGTGGCGCTCGTGCTCGGACGCGTGACGCGGCCACAGGGGGCGATCGATGCGCCGATCGGCCGCGACCCACGGCACCGAACCCGCATGGCGGTGGTCGCGTCCGGCCGTCCGGCCGTGACGCACTATCGCGTGGTGGAGGAGTTCGACCGAGCGACGCTGGTCGAGGCGCGGCTGGAGACCGGCCGCACCCACCAGATCCGCGTGCACCTCGCATCAATCGGCCATCCCGTGCTGGGAGATCCGGTCTATGCACGGCGGGCAAACGCGTGGGGGATGCGCCGCCAGGCGCTACACGCGTTTCGCCTCGCTTTCGATCACCCGGTGACCGGCCGGGCGCTCGCGTTCACGTCGCCCATCCCGCCGGATATACGCGAGGCGATCGACACGTTGCGTCGCGGCGTGTCGGCCGTGCTCGGCGACTCTCCTGAGCGGGGGGCATGACACCGATGCGCGAGAAAGCCAGGGTCATGGACGCCGATGACGTGCGGCGCGCGCTGCGGCGAATCGCGCATGAGATTGTCGAGCGCCAGCGCGACCCGTCGCGGCTGGCGCTCGTGGGTATCCGGACCCGCGGCGTGCACCTGGCCGGGCGGCTCGCGGACGCGATCGAGACGATCGAGGGCGTGCGCCCTCCGACGGGTACGCTCGATATCACGCACTATCGCGACGACCGGCAGCCGCATGCCGCGGCCGCGCCGGTGGCGGCGGTGGTGCAGACCTCGGTGGTCCCGTTTCCGATCGCCGGCAAGCATGTGGTGCTGGTCGATGATGTGCTGTTCACCGGCCGCACCGTGCGCGCCGCCATGGACGCGCTGATCGACCAGGGACGCCCATCCAGCATCCAACTCGCGGTCTTGATCGACCGCGGGCATCGCGAGCTGCCCATCCGTCCTGACTACATCGGCAAGAACGTGCCCACCAGCACTCGGGAACACGTGACGGTCAGGCTCGCCGAGCTCGACGGCCGCGATGAAGTGGTGATCGAGGAACCTGCATCTTGACAAGTCGTGCTCAGTCGATACACTCACAGTAACAAAGTTCGCGTAAAGTTCCGGTAAGGCGACAGGGCCACGACGCCCCCCCCC
>CBRGMJ010000482.1:0-1715 GCA_967797525.1 uncultured bacterium
GAGTTAATCGCCGTCTTCGATGCCGACGCGCGGATCGCGCCGGACCTCGACGGGCGGATGGTGCCGCACCTGGCCGATGCGACCGTCGCCGCCGTGCAGGGGCGGCGTCTCCTGTACAACGCGCGGCGCAACATCCTCACGCGGTTCCAAGAGGACGAATACCGCATCTTTCAAACCCTCCTGCAGCGGGCCCGTCAGGCTGTGGGTGGGTTTGTCTGTCTGGCTGGCAACGGTCTGATCGTCAAACGCGAGGCGCTGCGGTCGGTCGGGGGGTGGAATGCCGAGGCATTGACCGAGGACATCGATCTGTCGGTGCGGCTGACGTTGGCGGGATGGGAGATCCGTTACTGTTACGACGCCGAGATCCTGGAAGAAGGTGTGGTGACGCTTCGCGACCTGTTGCGCCAGCGCGAGCGGTGGTTCGAAGGGGCGCTGCTGTGTTTTGGCGACTATCTTCCACGGTTTGTCGTCGGCAAGGTGCCGTTGCTCCGCAAGGCCGACATGGTGTTTTTTCTCTCAGGGGGGCTCGTCAGCGTACTGGTCGCGCTGACCGGTTACGTGTACGGGCTGATCGGGCTGCTGCACGAGTCGGTGGTCTTCATCCAGATCCCCGCATCGATCATGGCCACGGCGTCGGGGATCCTGACGGTGGGCCTGCTGGCCGCGATCACGGCCGAGGCCGGGTGGCACCCCGGCCGTCTCGGCGGCGTGCTGGCGCGCTGGACGCTGTTCTCGTTCCATACCCTGGTGATCGTCCCGATGGCGATCCGGCGTTACGTGTACAGCGCGATCACAGGTGATCGCGACTGGCGGAAGACGGCGCACGAAGGCGCCGCGGCGCAAGGGGGTCGCCGGGTCTAACAGAGGCTGACGTAGATCTCGCGCAGCCGGGTCCCGACACGTTCGAGTGAGTGGGCGGCGGCGTACCGCCGCGCTTCGGCGCCCAGCCGGGCGCGCAGGTCGGGTTCGGTTGCCAGACGCCGGAGGTGCTGGCTGAACTCGTCGGCATCGGCGGCGAGCAGCGCGTTATAGTCGTCAACGAACCGGCCGGCAAAACACTCGGCGTTGCGGAGCACCAGCGGACGGGAGGCGGCCGCGGCCTCCAGCACCGCAATCCCCTCATTCTCGACCATGCTCGGGAAGAAGAAGATATCTCCGGCCGCGTAGGCGTCGGTAACGTTTTCGACGTACCCCGGGAACCGTACATTGTCCGGCGCGTCGTCGATGATCCGAAGCGTCTCCGGTTTGACGGCCTTTGGCACCAGACCAAACCATACAAACGTCATACCGGGCAGGCGGCGCGCGACCTCGACGAAGAGATCCACGCCCTTGCGCATGAGCACCAATCCGACGGCAAACGCTACGACACCCTTGAGGACATGACGCCCGCGTGCGAGCGTCCTGGCCCGGCGCAGGGACTGGAAGCGCCCGAGGTCAACGCCGTTGCTCACAACGTCGATCGGCCGGGTGACGCCGTGGCGCTCGAGCACGTGCTTCGTATAGAGCGTCGGGACGAGCACCAGGTCGGCCTTGTTGTAGAAGTACGTCAGCAGGCGACCCAGGTACGGGGCGAGGGAGTCGCTCATCATGAACGAGTTCGCGAAGTCCTCGGCCGTTGTATGGGCGTGGATAATCACCGGCAGCCGCCCACTGTACTTCTCGGCCAGGTATAGCGAGCGTGGCCCGATCCGGTGAAGATGCAAGATGTCGAACGA
>CBRGMJ010000483.1:0-1707 GCA_967797525.1 uncultured bacterium
GTCGAACAGATCGAGACGCCCGCGCCGCTCGCGGTACCACTCGCGCAGGGCGCCCATCGGATCGGCCATCAGGCGATCCCACCGGGTTCGACGAACTTTGCCAGGATGCGGTCCCCTTCGATCGTGTAGAAGAACGTCCGCGGGGGCCGCGGGGCCGGTCCGGACACGACCCGTCCGGGCATCGCGGGGTCCGCGGGGTCATAGATGCTGAGGTGGCACGGGCACGCCATGAGCGCGTGCTGCTGCGGCTGTGGCGGGACGTAACCACCGTACCCGGCCGTGACTTCTTTCCAGTCCCGCACGAAGTTGTAGATGCACCCCAGGTGCGGGCAGATCCGCGAGAAGGCGATGATGTCGGTCTCGCTCACCGTTGGGGTCTCGTTGAAAGACTTCTTCACCCAATCCCACGGCATCGTGATCTTGTTCGGCAGGCGGATGACCACGCCCGGGACGGCGGCCGTCTTGAAGCCATCGGGCGTGTACTGCGGGTACTTCTGTGTGTACACGAAATATTTGAAGTCCCAGGGATTTTTGAGTTCGTCCAACGTGGCGGCGACGACGGGCTCGCCGGTCGGCGCATCGTGCGAGGTGGGCGTGATCAGCGCAAATGGATCGACGTTGGGTTTCAGGAACCGCAGCAGCGGTGATCCAAATGCCACGAGCCCGGCCGTGATCGGGAGCCCGGCTGCGATCTTGAGAAACCGCCGTCGATAGACGGTTTTGTCATCCTTCGACATGCATCATCCCCAGTCCAGGATACACAGCCGACCACAGCAGGGGAAGTCCGGCGCAGGACGTCATCGCTGGCCCCTGGCAGGCGCCCAATCGTACATGAAGGTCCGCACCAGGTCGACCAACGCCCACATCTCTTCCTCCTTGAGGTTGCTCCGGTACGACGGCATCAACCCATGCCCGTCGGCGATGCGTTGGAAGAGTTCGGCCGGCTTGCGTTGGGCCAGCAGGTTGTAATCGGTGAAGACCCCGGGCCCCACCCCCTGCGCCCATCCCCACACCCTGGCCCCCATCTGCGCGGACAGCCCGCCGCCGCGCCCGTTGCCGTCGGTGCCGTGGCAGTCGGCGCAGGTCGCGGATTTGCGACCATACGCTTTGGCGGCCCGCTCGGTGAGGGCGATGGCCCGCGTCGTGTAGATGTCCTTCGCGAGCGCGATCGTCTGTGGCGTCGTCGAGAAGCTCCAGGCGTAGAACAAGACGTCCCAGATCTGGTTGTCCTTCAGCGACGGGCTGCCGCGGTTCGCGCCATAGGCGGGTTTGTCGCCAAAGGCGGGCATCGCCGTGTGCGGCCGTCCCAGCTTGATCGTCTCGAACAGCGCAAACGGCGCGTTGAGCCGCATAGCGATGACGTTGTGGAAGTTGGCCGGCCGGCTGGGCAACTTCTCGCCGGTCAGGCGCATGCCCAGCATCGCGAAGAAGTCGACCATCGGATCCTTGTGCGGTGCGGTGAGGGCGGCCGCCGCGGGGCCGTCCCCCATGCCCTCGTTGCCGTGGCAGGCGAAACAGATGCGCTCGAAGACCATACGACCCCGCACCGCCGACGGACGCGGGTTCGTCGGCAGTAACGCGGTCGGCGGCGGCGCCTGGACGAACCCGGCCCCCGGGCTCGTGACATCGCCCCGTACCTGCACGGTTGGCTGGCAACCGGTGGCGACGAAGACGAGGTAGTTGCTCCACAGGTCGGCGTTCCAGAAC
>CBRGMJ010000484.1:0-1623 GCA_967797525.1 uncultured bacterium
TAGCCGAAGTTGCCGCGGGCGACTTCACCGACCCACAAGAAGTAACGGACCAGGAACGGCCGGTCCAGACCGAGCCGGGCGCGCTGCTCGTCGACCCACTTCGCGCCGAGCCGCGAAGACTGCTCGGGGCTGATCATGACCATGACGGGGTCGCCCGGCGCCAGGTTGATGAACAGGTACGCGAAAAACGTGATCCCCAGCAGCACGGGCAGCGAGATCAGCAGCCGCCGCCCGAGATACCGCCACACGCCCCGGGCCTTATCGGCTCACGCCCCACGCATACCCGTTCCAAAACATGGTCTCGTAGTTGGTGTGAGCGACAAACCCGGTGACGTTTCGGTGGACCGCGTAGACGGTATCCGCGACGTACAACCAGATATTGGGGACTTCGTCGTAGATCGTCTTCGCGAGGTCGGCGTAGACCCGCGCACGCAGGTCGGTCCTGCCCAACCGCCGCCCCGCGCCGGCGAGCGCGTCGATCCGGTCGTTGCTGTAGTGACCCAGGTTCGCCCCGCTCGGATAGAAATTCTCGCTGCAGTAGAGCAGGCAGACGAAGTCGGGATCGAGCCGGAAGTTCCCGCCGCCGTACAGGTACATATCAAAGGAACGATCGATGAAGCCGCGCAGCACCGTCCCCAGGTCCTGCTGGCGGATATCGACCTGCACCCCGACGTCGCGCAGTTGCTGCTGGATGATGGTGACCGCCAGGTCGCGATCCCTGAAGCCCGGGATGAGCGATAGTGTGATCCGCCGGTTGGGGTCCCACCCGGCCTCGCGCAGCAACGCCCGCGCGCGATCGGGGCTGAACGGATACGGTTTGATGTCGGACTTGGCCCAGGCCGGCCCGAGGATGTCGTGGGCGGGGACCAGCCCGTAGCCCTGCAGCACCGTCTTCACCAGGCCCTCCCGGTCGATGGCCTGCTGGAAGGCCTGGCGAATCCGCCGGTCTTTAAAGTACGATTTCGTATGATCGAACGTGATGCGGATCGGCGCGGTGCCTGGGGCCTTCAGGATGCGCAGGGACGCCACCTTCCCAAGACGCTCTGCTTCGAGCGCGGGGATGTTGGTGATCTGCACCTCACCCCGCTCTACCTGCGCAACCGCCGCGTCGACGGTGGGCGTAATCCGCAGGATCATGCGGTCGACCTGCGCCTTTGGCCCCCAGTAGTTGGGATTGGCGCGCACCTCGAGGAACTGGTCGGGCTGGTAGCGGACGAAGACAAATGGCCCCAGCGTGACGTCCGGCTTGTTCCAGAACGCGTGTCGCGCCAGTTCGCCCGGCGGGACGTTTCCCAGAATGTGCGCGGGCAGGATCGGCAACGGCCGGTGCGTCACCATCCCTGAGACGAAGAGGGCACTGTTGGGATCGGACAGGGTGACACGCACGGTCAGGTCGTCCACCTGTCTGATGCCCGACACAGTCTGTGCCCGCCCCTCGACGTAGGCGGGCGCACCCTCAATGATGGTCAGCGGGCCGGCCCAGATGCTGCCGGTTCGCCGGTCGAGGGCCCGGGTGAGGGTGAACACGAGATCCTGGGCCGTGGCCGGCCGGCCGTCGGACCACTTCAGGCCGCGGCGCAGCGTAAACGTCCACGTGCGCGCATCAGGGGATACGCTCCATTG
>CBRGMJ010000485.1:0-1616 GCA_967797525.1 uncultured bacterium
CACCACGGTGCCGCTCGGCACCTTTTCGTCGTGGCCCCAGAGATGAAAGTCCGTGAGGTACCGCAGGTAGCCGCGACCCGTCCACCAGTGCCCCTTGCCAGCGATCAGCAGTGCATCGAGACGAGCCTCTGCCATCGCCGCGCGCGCCCGGCGCACGCGGGCATCCCGCTCGACCAGATCGACCCCGCTCACGTCAGACGTCTCCCATAGGTCGCCTCCGCGGCGGCCGCCGTCACGAAGCCCTGCTCGACATCCTGGACGAGGCGCAGGGTCTCACGCTCGTCGGGTGATCCGTAGCCCCCGCCGCCCGGCACGCGAATCAGACAGATATCACCCGGCCGGAACTCCATGGGCGGAAACCGTTCGACGCGCTCGCCGTTGAGCCACACTTCGCCCAACGCGCCGGGGCGTCCCCCGAACAGCCCTGGGGCCGGGTAGCGGATCTGGTCCGGCCGGATCGTCAGTGTAATCGGCTCTTGCGCGACACACTTCAGCACGAACTCCTGTCCGGGTCCACCCCGGCGCCGGCCCGGGCCGCCGCTGTCGGGGAGCAGCGCCTTCTTGAGCATCAGCACCGGGCACTGCAGCTCCATGATCTCGGTCGGCGTGATGGTGCTGTTGTGTGGGTACGCGACCGGGAGCCAGCCGTCGGCGTCCCGCGTCGCGCCGAGGCCGCCGTGAGGCAGGACGTGCACGGCAAACATCCCAAAGCGTGGGTCCCGGCCGACCAGGTGAAAAGGAAAGATGCCACCCGCCGCCGCGATCACCCGGTCGGGGAGCAACGGCGCCAGCGCGCCAAAGATCAGCGGTGGGATGTGCTTCCCGATCTTGGCCCGTGCACGGACCGGCGCCGGAAACCGGCAGTTGATGATCGTCCCCGGCGGCGCAGACACGTGGAGCGGGCGTGTGAGGCCCTCGTTGTTGGGGATCCACGGCGCGAGCATGCACTTGATCGGGTACGCGGTCTGCGAGTAGGTCATGTTGAACGACGAGTTGATCGCGGCGTTCTTCTGTTCGGGCGAGCTGCCGGTATAGTCGAAGGACATACCATCGCCTTTGATCTCCACCCGCAAACGCAAGGTCACTGGCTCGAAGTACCCGTCGCAGATTATCTCGTAGGTGCTGACCCCGTCGCGCAGATCGGCAATCTCGCCGCGGAGCGCGGCCTCCGATCGGTCCATGATCTCAGCGCCGAGACCGCCCAGATCGGGCAGCCTGTAGTCGTCGAGAAACTCCCGAATCCGTTGGATGCCGACGCGATGGGTTCCGACGATCGCGTTGAGATCGCCGAGCACCATGTCCGGCACGCGGCAATTCGCCTCGATGAACTCATGGACGAGGTCGACCGGACGGTCATCGCGATAGAAGAACGTCGGAAGGATGCGCGTGCCCTCCTGGAACAGATCAACGGCCTCCAGGTCTCCGCGGTGGCCGCCCACGTCCGACACGTGCGCCGTCGTCCCGAGAAACGCGGCTAGACGGCGCCGGTGAAACACCGGAGTGATCACTTTGTAGTCGGGCAGGTGGCCGCTGCCGATCCAGGGATCATTGGTGATCAACGTATCCCCCGGCCGAAGGCTCCTCGCAGGAAACCGCCGCAAGAAATGCTTGGTGGT
>CBRGMJ010000486.1:0-1612 GCA_967797525.1 uncultured bacterium
CAGGATGGCCAGCGCCGACGCCGTCGAGACCACCAGCGTGTTCCAGAAATAGTGCAGCCAGGGCGCCGCCTGCACCACCTCGCGGTAGTGCTGCAACGTCGGATGCGCAGGCCACACTCGCAGCGACGGCGTCAGGATCTCCGCCGACGGCGTCAACGACGTGGTCAGCATCCAGACGAACGGCAGCAGCATGAGCGCGGCCGTGATGATCAAGACTGTATGTAGCGCCGCGCTGCGGAGCACGCCGCGATTGTCGACCATCAGCGTTCCTCTCGGAACAGCCGCATGTTCATCAAGGTCAAGATCAGGACGACCGTCAGCAGCAGCGCGGCCTCGGCCGACGCATAGCCCACCCTGAAGTAGCGGAAGCCATTCTCCCACATGTCATAGACCAGGGTGCGCACGAGTTTGGCGGCGGCGCCCTGAATGTCGCTGGTCATCATAAACACGGGTGTGAATACGTTGAACGCATTGATCGTCGAGATGACCACGACGAACAACAGCATCGGTTTGAGCAGGGGCAACGTGATGTACCGAAAGATCTTCGCGCTCACCGCCCCGTCCATCACCGCCGCCTCATAGTACTCTTGCGGGATGTTGTTCAACCCCACGAGAAACATGATCAGGTTGTATCCGAGCGTCTTCCACACCATGACGATCAAGATCGAGACGAGCGCCAGGCGATCATCGACCAGCCACGCCTGGCCAGGCAGGCCGATGGCGGCGAGGGCCTGGTTCAATGGGCCAAAGCGCGCGTCGTAGATCCACTTCCAGACCACGGTGATGGGCACCCACGGCGTGACCACCGGCAGAAAGTAGATGAGCTGGTAGATCGGCGCGCCGGTGATACGTGCATTGACCGTGATCGCCAGGGCCAGGGCGATCACGGTCCCGAGCACCACGCTGCCGGCCGCCAGGATCGCGGTATTGAACAAGGCCACCTGGAAGCTGGGGTCGTGCAGCAGCTCGATGTAGTTTCCCAGACCCACAAACGCCCGAATAGGGCGAATCATGTCCCAGTTGTAGAAGCCCGCCGCCAGCGTCACGACGATGGGAATGACGCGCAGATACACAAACAGCGCGAACACCGGCGCCAGACCCAGATAGCAAAATACATAGATGCCGAGCGTGCGCCGGCTCATCCGGGGACGGGCCACCGACGCGCGCTCGGCGAGTTCTTGCGAGGAGCTTCCTGCGCTGCTAGTCGCCGTACTGGCCCTCTCGGCGAAGGATGTCGTTGGTTTCCTTGGCCATGTCCTCGATGACCTTGGCGATGCCCGCGGGGTTGTCCATCAGCGATTTGTCGGCGTAGGCCCGCTCCAGACGCGCGGCCAACTTCGTCAGGATCTCGTCGAACGACCCGAGCGGTGTGTACCAGTAGAACTCGTAGCCGTCGGGCGCATCGAAAAACGCCTTGAACTGCGGCGCCTTGCGGATCTGCTCCTTGTACTCCACGTCCTGGCGCGCCGGCATCCATCCGGTGATCTCGAGCAACTGCTGCTGATTCTCGGGCCGCAGCATGAAGTTGATGAAGTCCCACGCGACCTCGGGACTCTTGCTTGATCGGGTCACGTAGAAGTTGACGGGGTTGATGATGGTCCCCCACCGGCGG
>CBRGMJ010000487.1:0-1606 GCA_967797525.1 uncultured bacterium
TTGCTCCCGCATGAGCCGGTGTTTGACGTATTCGTCGATGACCGCATCCGGGTTCTCGATCGGTTCACCGTGCCAGGGATAGATGCGGGTCGCGCGCCGTTGTCTGACCCGTTCGAGCGACCGCAGATACGCCCCCATATCTCCATCCGGAGGCCCGATCACGACCGTCGACCCGTTCATCACCAGGTCGCCGGCCAACAACGCCTGCTCCTCCGGCAGCCAGAAGCACAGGTGGTTCGACGCGTGTCCGGGTGTGTGTAGCGCCTGCAGCGAGTAGCCCTCGGCTTCAAGCACCTCGCCATCGGCTAATGCGCGATCGAGCACGATCGCCGGATTCCGCGACCAGATCGCGAGCACAGGTGCGCCGGTCCGTCGCGCCAGCGGCACCGCGCCGGGCGCGTGATCGGAGTGCGTGTGCGTCAGCAGCACCCAGCGCAGGCGGCCGTCGCCGACCGCACGGATCATGGCATCGAGATGTGCCGCATCATCGGGTCCCGGGTCGATGACCGCGACCTCGGTGGTCCCCAATAGGTATGTGTTGGTGCCTGCCCCCGTCATCTCGGACGGGTTCGGCGCCACGATGCGGCGGACGAGCGGTGAAAGCGCAACGGCTTCGCCACCAGGCGTCATAGTTCGTAGATTCGACGCTGGGCCCGAACCGGCCTTGAGCCATCGGCAACAAAACCTTAATGTGCGGATGCTATCCTGGCATCGAACCAGGTTCAGACGCCGTTCGGGAGGAAGAGGGATATGCACAGGCTGATGGCCATGGGGCTGTTGTGGGCAGCGGCAATGATCTCGCCGGGCGCGGCGAACGCACAAGCCCAGCCGGTCGTTTTGGCGACCGGAACGTTTCAAGGTGCCGACAGCGTGCACCGGGGCGAAGGTAAAGCCTTGCTGGTTCGGCTTGCGGACGGGCAACGCTTTCTGCGCTTCGAGCAGTTTCGGGTGACCAATGGGCCCGACCTGTACGTGTACCTGTCCGGGCATCCGGCACCACGCAGTAGTGCCCAGTTGCACGAAGCCGGCGCCCGCGAGGTCGCCGTTCTCAAGGGTAACGTCGGCAGCCAGAACTACGCGCTACCGGCGGATCTCGACCTCGCGAAGTTCAAATCCGCAGTGATCTACTGCAAACGGTTTAGCGTGATCTTCGCAACAGCTGAGTTTGGACGGAACTGACCGGAGGGTGTGATCGATGCTCAGGCGGATTCCGCGATGGGCGTGGATCGTGATCGCTGTCCTGGTGGTCGCCGGCGCGCCAATCGCATGGTATCTCGGATCGCCCTTGTTCATCAACAGGGTCGTCGACGAGCCGTTTCCGATCACGACGGATACTCCCACCAGCGGGGCGACACCCGCAGACGCGACCGGTGGCACGGTGGTGGCGCGTGGGACGTTCGTGGGCGCGGACGATTTTCATAGGGGCGCGGGGAGCGCCACCGTGTACCGGGCCGGGCAGACGCTGATCCTCCGGCTGGATGCGTTCACCGTCACCAACGGGCCGGACCTCCATGTGATTTTGACGAAGCACGCCTCGCCGAAGACGTCCCGCGATGTGAACGATGGGTACCTCGAGGTCGCCAAACTGAAAGGAAACAGTGGGAGC
>CBRGMJ010000488.1:0-1596 GCA_967797525.1 uncultured bacterium
GTTGAGCTGCTCGTCGCCCTGGTGCTTCTGAGCATCGTGTCGGCGGCGCTCTACCGGGTGCTCGTCAGCAACCAACGCATCTACCAGGCCCAGACGCAGCGCATCGACATGCAGCAGAACATCCGCGCCGCGGCGCAGATCCTCCCGGCCGACCTGCGGGAGATCGACGCCTCCGAGGGCGACATCGCGAGCGCCAGCGCCACGAGCATCACCTTCCGGGCGATGCGGTGGCTGGGGATCATCTGCTCGGCACCGGTCACCGGCCCCTTGCCCGCGGTGACGAATCCGGTACTGGTCTTCACCGTCATGAACAAGAAACTGATGGGGCAACGGCCGCCCGTGGTGGGTGACTCGGTCCTGATCCGCTACGAAGGCGATGAGGGCACGCGCAACGACGATGCCTGGGTGCGGGGCGTGATCACAGGCATGGTGGCGCAGACCTGCCCGGCCGGACTGCCCTACAGCGACGCCGCGGGCGAGCGCGTTACCGCCACCGCAAGCATGCTGGCTGCGGACGCGCCGCCGCAGCTCGCGACCCCCAACGTGACCAACAGTATTTACCAGGGCGCGTCGGTGCGCGGCTTCGTCCCGGTGACCTATAGCTTGTACCAGCCGGCGGGCGATACGTCGTGGTACGTCGGCCTGACGCGGCCCGGCAGCGCGATCCAGCCGATCGTGGGCCCCGTGCTCTCGAACGGCCTGGCGTTCACGTACATGAACGACACCAACAACGTGGTGCTCAATCCGGCCCTCGCAAACGATCTGGTGCGCGTGGGATCGGTGCAGTTCACCTTGCGCGCCCGCACTCAGCAGCCAGTGCGTAACCAGACGAGTGCGGCGGGCAGTGCAAACGTCGTCGACAGCGTGACCGTCCGCGTCGCGCTGCGTAATAACCGGCGCTGGTAGCATTCGGCGCCCGAGCGAATCGGAGGAGTGGTCGTATGAAACGGATCCAGAATGAGCGCGGCATGGCTCTCGCCATCGCGATCTTCGCCTTGGTGGTCGTCGGGGCGCTGGTCGCCGGCGCGTTCTTCGCCGGCACCCAGGAGCAACGGGTCGCCGAGAACTCAAAGCGCCTGCAGCAGTCGTTCGGCGCCGCCGAAATGGGCCTGAACGAGGTCATCCGGCTGTGGCGGCCGCAGTCGCTCAACAAGATGCCGATCTACCCGCGCGATTCGGTGCGCGTGCCGCTCGCCGGGAACGACAGCGTCACGCCCGACCGCTCGGGGGTGTTCGGCGGGTACGTCTACCGCCTGAACGACCAGGTCTTTCTGGTGGACATCACCGCGCGCGACCACCAGACCCAGCGTGGCGTCGCGGGCGGTGGCGCGCGCCAGCGCCTCGGCCAACTGGTGCGCATCCGGCTGGTGGACTTCAAGATCGGCGCCGCGCTCACGACGCGCGGTGGCGTGAGCCTCAAGGGTAACGCGCTCGTCAATGGCCGCGACACCATCCCCCAGGGGTGGGATCCGAGCTACTGTGACACGATCGGCGATACGACCAAGGCGGGCATCCGGACGCCGGACTCGAGCCAGGTCACGATGCAGAACCCCGACCAGCTGAACGGCAACCCGAAGGTGAAGCAGGACACGAGCG
>CBRGMJ010000489.1:0-1575 GCA_967797525.1 uncultured bacterium
ACGGCCGCCGTAAAAGGCGGCCAACGTGCCCGCAATCGTACTCAGTCCCACACTAATGGTAGTGGCGATCAACGCAAATCCCAGCGAGATGCGCGCCCCGTGCACGACACGGCTGAAGATGTCCCGGCCGTACTGATCAGTCCCGAACACAAACTCGCGCCCAGGCGGCGTCAGCAGCCGGTCGGGGACGACGTCCACCGGATCGTGTCGCGCGAGCGTCTGCGGAAATGCCACCACAAACGCGATGACGACCAGAAACCCAAATGCCACCATGCCGCCGGCGCCGGTCAGGCGCCGGATCCGCCGTAGCGTCACGTGTATCGCAACCGCGGGTCCAGCCTCACATAGAGCAGATCCGCCAGCAGATTCGTCAGGGTATAGATGACCGCCGTCACGAGCACGGCGCCCTGCACGACGGGGAAGTCCTTTTCCAGAATGCCGATCACGATGAGCCGGCCCAGACCGTCACGACCAAACACCGTCTCCACGACGACGGCGCCGGACAGTAGCGCGCCAAACTGCACCGTGGCGAGGGTGACGGCGGGGATCAAGGCGTTGCGCAGCGCGTGACGGACGACGACCAGCGATTCGCGCAGACCCTTCGCGCGCGCCACCGTGACGTACTCCTGTTGCAGCACCTCGAGCATGCCGCTGCGCACCAGCCGCGCGAGCGCGCCGGCCGCGTACCAGCCGAGGGCCACCGCGGGCAGAACCAGCGTCCGCGGACCTTCCTGCCCGCTGGTCGGGAACCACTTGAGATACACGGCGAAGAACGAGATGAACAGGATGCCGGTCCAAAACGTCGGCATCGAGAACCCCAGCACGGCGAACGCGCTGACCTGCGAGTCGAGCCACTGCCCCCGTCGGACGGCTGCGAGCACTCCGGCCGGCACCCCGACCGCGACGCCGAACGCCATCGCCGCTATGGCCAGCGCCAGGGTCAGCGGGAGCACGCGAGCCAGGTCGTCGGCCACGGGGCGATTGGACCGCAGTGAGCGGCCCAAATCGCCACGCAGCAACCGGGTAGTGCGACTGACAATCTGCACGAGCAGCGGCCGGTCGAGCCCAAGGCTGTGACGAATCGCCTCGAGCTGCTCGGGCCTCGCTGGGGCGTCGCCGACCATCAGCACGACCGGATCCCCCGGCGCCAGGTGGATCATCGTCGCCACCAGGATGGCGACGCCCACCACGACGATCAGCCCGTGACCGAGCCGGACGGCCGCGAACGACCCCATCTACTGGCCGAGCCACACCTCGTGGATCCACGGGAAGAACCCCGTGACGTCAAACCGCAGGTCCCGCACGCGCACGCCGGCGAGCGACACATTGTCGCGGTTGTGCACCGGCAGCATGTACGCGCGCTCGAGGATCATGCGGATCGCCCTGGCGTAGAGTTGTTTTCGCGACCCGGGGTCGACCTCGGTGGCGGCGGCATCAAGGATCTTGTCGAGTTCGGCGTCCCGCACAAAAGAGAAGTTGAACCCCACCGGTGCCACGTTTCGCGAATGCAGGAACGCCGACAGCACGTCGGGATCGGTGCGCGCGGCGGGTAGGGGGCTCATGTGCGACTCGGCC
>CBRGMJ010000490.1:0-1535 GCA_967797525.1 uncultured bacterium
TCATCGAGATGGCCGGATCCGCCGAGGCGATCACCGCGAAGACTGTTGCGCAGGCGTTCCATGAGCACGACCCGCTTGCGCAGCGTCTGATCGGCGAGGTCGTGGGGCATCTCGCCGCGGGTATCGTGACGCTCGTCAACGCCTTCAACCCCTGTCTGTTGATTATGGGGGGAGGCGTCATCGAAGGGATCCCGGCGCTGGTACAGATGGTCGAGGCGCCGGTGCGTGCCCGCGCGCTGGCGGCGGCGACGCGGCGGTTGCAGTTTGTACGCGCGGCGCTCGGCAACGTGGCCGGTGTGGTTGGGGCCGCCGCGGTGGCCCGTGACGCGGTCGCGGGGATCACGCGATGACGCCTGACGCCGTCGCGGCGCGTCTCATGGCTTGGCAGGAAGCCGATTTTGCGCGGCGCCTGTGGGCAAAGGACGGCACGCTCTGGTCCCGCACACCGCTGCCCGAACTCGTGGATCGCCTCGGGTGGCTCGATCTGCCCACGGGGATGTCTAGAGAGGTCGGGTCTTTGACCGAGTTTGCGGACTCGATCAAAGCCGCGGGCACGCGGCACATCGTGCTGCTCGGCATGGGCGGATCTAGCCTGGCGCCGGAGGTCTTCCAGCGGACGTTTGGGAACGCCGCGGGATACCCGGCGTTGATCGTCCTCGACAGCACACATCCTGACACTGTTGTTGCCGTTGACGCCTCGATTGACCCAGCCACTACCCTCTTTATCGTATCCAGCAAGTCTGGCACGACGACCGAGACCCTCTCGCTGTTCCGCTACTTCTGGCGCCGTGTGGGGCAAACATCGACGACGCCGGGGGCGCACTTCGTCGCGATCGCCGATCCGGACACGCCGCTGGTCCGGCTGGCCCGCGAGCGTGGGTTCCGCAGGGTGTTCCTTGCGCCGACCGACGTCGGGGGCCGCTACTCGGCCCTGACCGTATTTGGACTCGTCCCCGCCGCGTTGATCGGCGTCGATGTACGCCGCGTCCTCGATCACGCGCGTCGCATGGCGGACGCGTGTGGTCCGCGCGTGCCTCCCGCGGATAGCCCCGGGCTGCAGTTGGGCGCGGCGCTCGGTGAGTGGGCACTGGCCGGCCGTGACAAGGTCACGTTTCTCCTATCGCGATCGCTTGCCGCGCTGCCGTCCTGGATCGAGCAGCTGATTGCGGAGAGCACCGGTAAGGACGGTAAGGGGATCGTGCCGGTCGTGGATGAACCCGCGGGCGGCCCCGACGCGTATGACCGCGACCGTCTCTTCGTCTATGTGCGCTTGACTGGTGGCGAAGCGGCCGACGCCGCGGCGGATCTTGAGGATCGGGCCCGCGCGCTCGAAGCGGCAGGGCACCCGATCGTCCGCATTCAGCTCGATGAGAAGGTCGACATCGGGCAGGAGTTCTTCCGGTGGGAGATCGCGGTGGCCGCCGCGGGCGCGGTGCTTGGCATCCATCCCTTTAACCAGCCGGACGTGCAGCTCGCGAAAGACCTGGCGCAGCAGGCGATGCAGAAGACCGGCCCCGCCGGAAAGGCCGCTGGAG